>NZ_LZIX01000100.1:0-1251 GCF_001666955.1 Mycobacterium sp. E735
CCAGGCCGCGCTGGCGGTGCTGTTGTCGACCATGAGCGGAAGCAGCGAGGTGGCCGTGGGCTTCCCGATCGCCGGCCGGCGCGACCCGCTGCTCGACGACGTGGTGGGCTTCTTCGTCAACACGCTGGTGCTGCGGGTCGCGCCGGCCGGCGATCGGGAAGCCCACGGCCACCTCGCTGCTTCCGCTCATGGTCGACAACAGCACCGCCAGCGCGGCCTGGACCACCATGAAACTGGTCGCGTTGTGGGTCCGCGCCACCTCGCGCACCCGCTGTTGCAGCTCGGCCGGCCACCGCACGCTGACGGTGGCCCCACGGTGGTCGGCCACCAGCGGGTAGGGCCGGTCGGTGGGCAGCATCAACCGCTCGGGCATCCCGGCGAGATTGTGTTCCCAGAACCGCAGCTGCCCGGCGATGGGGCTGTCCGGGTCGTCCAGGTCGCCGAACTGGTCGCGTTGCCACAGCGTGTAGTCAGCGTACTGCACCGAAAGCGGCGTCCACCCGGGGGCTTCGCCGGCGGACCGGCTGGCGTAGGCCACCCCGAGATCCCGCACCAGCGGGGTGAGCGACAATCCATCCGCGGCGATATGGTGCAGCACCGACACCAACACGTGCTCGTCTTCGCCCGTGCGGAAAAGCCAAGCGCGCAGGGGGATTTCGGCACCGAGGTCGAACGCGTAGTGCGCCACGTCCTCGACCGCCTCCGCCAGCCGCGCCGCCGGCCAGGAGGTGGCATCGACCACGTCGCAGCCGACGTCGGCCTCCTCGGGTGACAGCACCACCTGCTGGGGCGTCCCCTCCGCCGCGATGAAGACCGTGCGCAGGCTCTCGTGGCGGGCCACCACGTCGCCGAGCGCGGCGCCGAACGCGTCGACGTCCAGGCGGCCGTCCAGGCGCAACGCCGCCGCCATGTTGTACACCGCCGAGCGGCCCTGCAACTGGTCGAGGAACCACAGCCGGGATTGGGCGAAGGACAACGGAATAACCGGGGGGCGTTCGATCGCCGGCAGTGGGGTGCGCGCCGTCCCGGCCGCACCCAGGCGCGACGCCAACTGGTGGATGGTCGGCGCCTCGAACAGGGACCGCACCCCCAGGTGGGCGCTCAGCCCGGTGTTGACGGCGGCGATCAACCGCATCGCCGCCAGCGAGTCGCCACCCAGTTCGAAGAACGAATCGTCGACGCCCACGCGGTCAACACCGAGGATCTGGGCGTAGATGGTGGCCAGGATCTCCTCGGTGGGGGTGGCGGGCG
>NZ_LZIX01000101.1:0-57415 GCF_001666955.1 Mycobacterium sp. E735
CGCAGCAGGAATAGGTAGCCGCTGACCTGCAGCCCGGTGGTCGGCTGACGCGGCACTGGTCCCCCTACCCTGCGCAGTTGTTGCACACACGCTAAAGCGGGCATAGGTCGGGCCGCTTAATTGATCCACAGGCCAGCGAACTTTCGAACCGTGCTTAGGGTAGGTAAAGTTACGGCGTGTTTTCTCACCGGATAGGTCGCTGCGCAGGGTAGGGGGACCAGTGCCGCGTCAGCCGACCACCGGGCTGCAGGTCAGCGGCTACCTATTCCTGCTGCGTCGCCTCGAATGCGCGTTGCTGGGCGGGGATGTCCACACCCTCAGCGATCGCACGCGGGCGCGAACGCCGGCGCTGACGATCGGGTGCATCCTGGCCGCGATCGCCGTCGCGGCGGCCGCGGCCCTTGCTTTGCTGCGGCCCCGGGTGGCGCTGGATGGCGCGCAACTGGTGATGGGACAAGAGTCCGGGGCTCTCTATGTGCGGGTGGGCGACACCTGGCATCCGGTGCTGAACCTAGCGTCGGCGCGGTTGATCGCGGCGACGGCGGCCAAACCCCAGCCTGTGCCGGAAGCGGACCTGGCCCGCGCCAAACGCGGACCGCCGCTGGGTATCCCGGGCGCGCCGCAGCTGATCGGGGAGCCGTTGAAGGCGGACGAGTCGGCCTGGGCGATCTGCGATACGGACCACGCCGGCACCACGACCGTCCTCGTGGGCCGCACGGACGACGCGGCGGCCCGCCGCTTGAGCGCCGGCGAGGCCGTCCTGGTCGCGTCCGGCCCGGGTTCGCCCGCCTACCTGCTCTATAACGGGCAGCGGGCCGTGCTGGACCTCGCCGACTCCGCGGTGACGCGCGCTTTCCGGCTTGAGCGCCGCGCGCCGCGACCCGTTTCGCCGGCGTTGCTGGGCGCCATCCCCGAGGCGCCACCGATGAGCGCGCCGCGGATCCGGGGCGCGGGCGAGAAGGCGGCGGGATTGCCGGGGTTCACGATCGGCACCGTGGTGCGCATCACGCGGGCCGGCGGTGACGAGTATTACGCAGTGCTCGCCGCCGGGATTCAGCGCATCGGACAACTGGCTGCCGATCTCCTGCGCTTCAGCAACCCGCAGCGCACCAGCAACGCCGTGACGGTCGCACCCGACGCGATCCGCGCCGCTCCGATCGTCGACGCGCTGCCGGTGGGTAGCTTCCCCGACCGGGCGCCGACACTGCCGGACGGCAACGGCACGTTGTGCGTCTCATGGCAGGCGGCGCCATCCGGTCAGGCCGGTGCCGCGCTTCTCACCGGCAACCGAGTGCCGTTGCCGCCCGGTCAGGCGCCGGTGACCTTGTCACGGGCCGACGGGCCCGGCCCCGCGCTGGACGCCGTGTACGTGCCGCCAGGCCGGAGCGCCTACGTGCGAGTCGGCACGCGGTACCTGGTCACCGACACCGGAGCGCGGTTCCCGATCCACGACGACGACGCCGCGCGGGACCTTGGGCTGCCGGCGGCGATCCCGGCGCCGTGGCCGATCCTGCAGACCCTTCCCGCCGGCCCCGAGCTCAGCAGACAACAGGCGTCAACCGCCCGCGACTTCGTCCCGGCCCCTTAGTCGGCCCCTCGCCACACCGACGGCCAGCGCGATGCCCAATCCCGCGAGGCAGGCGACGACGCCGCGCAGTGCGGTGTGCCGGGCGCGCGCGTTCGGCGGCGCGGCCGCCGGGGGCGCGGCCATAGGCGCCGGGTCCGGCGTCGGCGTGGACTCCGGCGCAACGACATCGGTGCTCACCGCCGCCAGGGCGTCGATCGTGCCGTGACCGACGAGCGGATCCCACCCGGCCGGCGGGTGATGCGCCGTCGACTCGATGCGCTGCATCACCTGCCGGGCGGTCAGCACCGGAAACCGGGCCCGGATCAGGGCGGCCAGCCCACTGACGACCGGCGCGGAATAACTGGTGCCGGACACCGGCGCCGAGCCCAGCGGCGTGACCGCCTCGCCGGGGGCGGCGACGTCGACCCAGGGCCCGGCGAGGGTGAATGCCGACGGCGCCCCCTCGTCGTTCACCGAACCGACGGTGAGCACGTAGTCGTCGTACCACGCCGGACTGACCGCGACCGTGACGGTTTCCCAAGTGGCGTCCAAGCGCTGCGGAGGGCACTGCGCGGCGCTGCCCGTGTTGCCGGCCGCGGCGACGACGACCACGTTCTTGATGTCCACTGCGTAGGCCAGCGCGGCGCCGAGCGCGCGGTCATCGAGCGTCGCGGCAGCCGGAACGCAGGCGACCGAGGAGATGTTGATCACCGAGGCACCCAGATCCGCGGCGGTGCGGACGGCCTTGGCCATGGTCTCGACGTCGCCGACGCCGGTGCGGGACCGATCGCTGGCGGGGGAGAACTTCGCGCTGGACTGGCGAATGCTGATCAGGGTGGCTTCGGGCGCAACGCCGCTGAATCCGGACACGCTCGAATCCCGTTCCGCTGCAACGATTCCGGCGACCAGGGTGCCGTGCGCGTCGCAATCCTGGGTGCCGTCGCCGTTGGAGACGTAGTCACCGCCCGGCACCACGTTCGGCAGCGCTCGCTGCGGCGAAACGCCGGTGTCGATGACCGCGACCCGTTGCCCGGCGCCGCGGGTCAGCGGCCAGACCCGCGACAGGTCGAGGATGTCGGGCGGCCGGTTGGGTGCCGGTCCCGTCGTCACGGCCGCGCACACCTCGCGTTGCACCGTCGGAAACGCGGCCGCGGGTCGCGCCGGCTTCGGTAACCATTTGTCGTCGATCTGCGGCGGCGAAACCGCCTGCGCGGTCGGTGCTGCAAGCGGCGACACCAGCGCCCAGACCAACGGGAGGCACGCGATGGGAGACGCCCTCACCGGAAATGCAATCCCCGGACGGCCCCGTACAGTCCGCAGATCCAGCAGGTCAGCGGGGCGGTGGCAACCAGCGCGAGCCACTCCAGGGCGTCGGCGGCTCGGCGCAACACGCGTGGAGTCGAGATAGCGGGCGCGACGAAGCCGAAATAGACGGCCCCGGCTGCCAGCGTTGCCGTCGCCGCGGCCACCCCAGGCCCGCGCCCCGGCGCACTCGAGACGGCTACACCGAACGTCGTTCCTACGACGGCGATTCCGGCGATCACCAGCGTCAGCATTCTGGCGTTATCACTAGTACGCGCACGCAGCAGTAGCAACGCGCCGGTGATGCTGCCAAACGCGATGCAAGACAAGCGCGGTGCGCCGGCCAGGACTGTGACGACGGCGCCGACGGCCGCCGACGACGCGAACGCGGCAAGCAGGCTCGACGCCCAGGCGTCGGCGCGGAGTGCGCGCGCCACCAGGTGCGTCCCGATTGTTTCGGTCTCGTCGGATCCAGCCATCGGCCGCACCCGGGGCGATAGCCCCGCCAGCACGATCGACAGCCGCGCCGCTACTCCAAGCAGGCCAAGCGATGTCAGCGCCGATGCCGCGCCGACCGCGTACGGCGGTGCGCCGGTGATCGCCCCCACCAAAGCGGCGATCGCGACGATCGTCGCGGCGCACGACACGGCGGTCAGCACGACGACGGCGCAACGCGAGGCCCGGATCGCCAGCACGCAGGTGGCCGCCGCCGCCGTCGCGGCCAGCAACACGTTGCATACCCCCGGCCCGCCGGGCACCGCCAAAAAGCCGCCAACCGCCGCGAATGTCGTTGCCATCGCGTTGAGCGCCAGCCCGGCGACCGCATCGCGGCGGAACCGGTGCGTCAAGGCGGCCGACACGAGGGCGATCGCGGCCAAGATCACCAACACGCCCACCGTCGCATGGCGATCACGGTCGGCGCCGCCGCTGAGCGTGTTTCGGGTCAGGGCGAACATGCCGACGACGGTCAGGGCGTTCGCCGCCACCGCGCCGGCGAGCCGTACCGCGAACCGGTGCCCGGTATTCGTCGAAGCGCCGGAACCCGCCAGCGCCTCGGACACGGCCTCCGCCGGATCGTGGTGCAGGAAGGGCGGCGGTGGTGGAGAACCCTGGCTCAGCAACAGAACCGCGCCGTCTCCGATGCCGTTCTGCGCCAGCGTTTTCGACGGGTCCAGAGCGGACGAGCCGGGGGGTGAAAGGTGGTAGCGCTTCGCGGTCAGACCGTTTTCGCCGTCCCGGGCCTGCAGGATGTCGATGATCGACGGCGTCAGGACGCCGACCGGGACCTCGGCCGGGAGGGCCAGGTCCGTGACGGCGGAGCCGGCATGGATTGACACCCGGCACAGCCCCAAATCGGTTGCAGGCAAACGTGACCCCTTCAGTCGTAATGCTGAGAACATAGCGACCATCCGGCAGCCGGGTGTGCCGCTGTCCACAGGTGACTTGTCGTCGAATGGGGTGCTGCCTACGGTCGTCGAACGGGAGGGACGAGATGGCCCAGGACTTCGTGCCCGAAGGGCGCCGGCGGCCGCCGGCGGTGCCGACCGCCGACCTCGTCGTCGATGCACCGCCTGAACCGCCGTCACCGGCGGCGCCTGGCCTGCTGTCCCGGTTGCTGCCCGCCGTGTTGGCGGTCGCCGGAATGGGCGTCATGGCTACGGCGTTCGCGTCGGGGTCGGGCGGCGCCCGCACACCCATGTTCGTGACCTTCCCCGTCATGCTGCTGGCCTCGACGCTGGTGACAGCACTTTCCGGACGTGGCCGCCGCCGTGGCGGCGGGGTCGACGCCGATCGTCTCGGCTACCTCGCATACCTCAGCCGGCTGCGCAATACCGTCCTCGAAACGGCTGCCGCACAGGGTTACTCACTGACGTGGGACCACCCCGACCCGGACACGTTGTGGACACTGATCGGGGGTCGGCGGATGTGGGAGCGGCGGGCGACCGACCCCGACTTCTGCCTTGTCCGCGTCGGTGCCGGGCCCCGGCCGCTCGCCACTAGGTTGGTCGCGCCCCAGCCCGCGGACGTCACCGACCCCGTCACCGCCACCGCATTGGATCGCTTCCTGCGTACGCATGCGACGATCGTCGGGCCGATCGCCGTCCCCCTGCGCGAAAGTCCGTGCGTCACCATCGACGGCGACCCGACCGGCGCCCGCGGAACGTTGCGCGCGATCATCTGCCAACTCGCCGTCTTGCACCCTCCGGATCAGTTGCTGATCGTCGGCGTGATCGGCGACCGAGACCGTTGGCAATGGGAATGGCTGAAATGGCTTCCGCACAACCAGCATCCGACGGCGGCCGACGGGGCGGGGCCGGCGCGGATGGTGTACCGCGACATGGACGGGGCGCGGGCCGCGCTGACCTGCGTGCGTCCGGCGCACACGGTGGTGGTCGCTGACTTGGACCGCGACGTCGAAGGGCTCGCGGGCGCGACCGTCCTTCAACTCGGCCGGGGCCGCGATGACGCGCCGGTGACGATCACCGGTGCCGGCGAAACCCAGAGCCCGGCGCGCCCCGACCGGTTGGGCCCCCTGGAGGCGCTGGTATGCGCCCGCCGGCTGGCGATACACCGGGTGGGCACGGGCCGCCGCGGCGGCGACGGGGCGGGGTGGCCGGTCCTGGCGGGAATCGACGATGTGGACGGTTTCGACCCGATCACGGTGTGGCACGCCCGAGATCACCGCGATCGGCTCCGCACCCCGATCGGAAGCCGAGCCGACGGCGCACGGGTGGAGCTGGACATCAAGGAGGCCGCGGACGCCGGCGTGGGCCCACACGGGCTGTGCGTCGGGGCCACCGGCTCCGGCAAGTCGGAGCTGTTGCGCACGATCGCACTGGGCATGATGGTGCGCAACTCTCCCGAAGTGCTGAATCTGCTGCTCATCGACTTCAAAGGCGGCGCAACATTTCTTGACTATGCGCGGGCCCCACACGTGGCCGCGGTCATCACGAACCTCGCCGACGAGGCGCCGTTGGTCGCCAGGATGCGCGACGCCCTGGCCGCTGAGATGAATCGTCGGCAACGGCTGCTGCGGGCGTCCGGCCATATCAGCGCAGCGGCGTACGAGCAAGCGCGCCGAGCGGGCGCCAGGTCGGCCGCCCTGCCCAGCCTGTTCATCATCGTCGACGAGTTCTCCGAGTTGCTCACTCAGCATCCGGATTTCACCGACATGTTCGTGGCGATCGGGCGGCTCGGCCGATCGTTGGGCATGCACCTGCTACTGGCGAGCCAACGGCTCGACGAGGGCCGACTGCGCGGGCTCGACGCCCACCTGTCCTATCGGATCTGCTTGAAGACCCTGTCGGCCGCCGAATCACGTGCCGTGCTGGGGACCTCGGACGCGTACGAATTGCCCAACAAGCCCGGCTTGGGTTACCTGCGTACGAGCGGGGGAGAGCTCATCCGCTTCTGCGCCGCTTACGTTTCGGGGCCGGCGGCGTCCGGCGTGCCGACCACGGCATCCGTGGCGAATCCGTCCGTGCGCACGTTCGGGACCCGAAGCGTCGGCGCCATCACCCGAAGGGTCGAGGCCGGTGCGTCGTCGCCGCGGACGACGCTGCACGCCGTCCTGGACCGGCTGTGCGGGCATGGCCCGGCCGCGCACCAGGTCTGGCTGCCACCGCTGGGCCCGGCGCCCGCACTGCAAACCCTGCTCGATGCCGGTGCGCCCGAACGAGGCGTCCTGACGATTCCGCTCGGCGTCGTCGACCGGCCCTTCGAACAGCGGCGGACGCCGTTGCTGGCCGACTTGCGCGGCGCCGCAGGCAATGTCGCGGTCGTCGGGGCGCCACAGTCGGGCAAGTCGACGGCGATCCGCACGGTGATCACCGCGCTTGCGGCCACCCACTCCCCGCGGCAGGTGCAGATCTACTGCCTCGACTTCGGCGGCGGAGCGCTGACGTCGACACGGACAATCCCCCATGTCGGCGCGGTCGCCGGGAGGGCCGAACCGCGCCTCGTCGCCCGTATCGTCGCCGAATGCGAGTCGGTCATTCGTTCACGCGAGACCCTTTTCGGCGACCGTGGTGTCGGATCGATCACCGAGTACCGCCGGTTGCGCGCGCAGGGCGCGGCGCCGGACGCCGATCCGTTCGGGGATGTCTTCCTCGTCGTCGACGGCTGGGCGAGCCTGTGCCAGGAATTCGGTGCGCTGGAGCCTTCGGTGACCGCAGTTGCCTCCCAGGGGCTTTCCTTCGGCGTACACGTGGTGTTGTCCGCATCGCGGTGGGCCGAGATCAGGCCGGCGCTACGCGACCAGATCGGCACACGCATCGAGCTGAGGTTGGGTGATCCCGCCGATTCCGAGCTGGACCGGAAAGCGGCCGAACACGTTCCTCGCGGCAAACCGGGTCGCGGTCTTTCCGGCGACGGCTCGCACATGATGATCGCCCTGCCGACGGCCGAGATCGGCAGCGCTGAATCGGTCGCGCCGCCGATACCGTTGCTGCCCGCGCTGATCGAGCGTCACACGGTCGTGGAGGCGGAGGGTCCCGGCCTCGGCCAACTTATCCTGCTCGGCCTCGAGGAGCGCCGACTGCAGCCCGTGCCGTGCGAGTTCGACCGGTGGGCCCATCTTCTCGTGCTCGGCGACAAGGGATGCGGCAAGACGTCGACCCTGCGAACGCTATGCCGCGAGATCGTCCGAACGAAGACGCCGGCGCAAGCGCGTCTCGTCATCGTCGACTTTCGGCGCTCCCTGCTCGGCGTGGTCGAGTCGGAGCACCTCGGCGGGTATGCCGTGTCACCAGGCTCGCTGGCCGGCACGCTGCCGGATCTGCTCGACCTGCTGGAGCGGCGAATGCCCCCGGCCGACGCGAGCCAGGCGCAGCTGCGAGCCGAGTCCTGGTGGTGCGGGCCTGAGATCTACGTCGTCGTCGACGATTACGACCTGGTCGCCGGCCCGTCCGCCAACCCGCTGGCGCCGCTCACCGAATACCTGCCCTTTGCAACGGATCTGGGCTTGCACATGGCCATCGCGCGCCGAAGCGGCGGCGCCGAGCGCGCATTTTTCGAGCCCCTGCTGGCGGGCGTGCGTGACCTCGGCTGCATGACCCTGATGATGAACGGATTCGCCGCCGACGGTGCGCCCTTCGGCTCGGGTCGGCCCGCGCCGTTGCCGCCCGGCCGCGGCGTCCTGCTCACCCGCCCGGGCGACGAACAACTTGTCCAGGTGGCCTGGAGCGCTCCGTGAACACACACCGCGCCATCATCGAAGTGGGTCCCGGCGCGATCCGCCGATTATGTTGCCGGACAAGCGCCGTCGCCGACGAGCAGACCTCCGAGATCATCGCGGCCGCGCTGAGTGCGATCGACGATCGGGTCGCGTTGGTGGGCGGGCGACCGATAGCCGTTGCGTCGCTGTGGGCGGACGCGCTGCGCTCCGTCGCCTGTACGGACGGCAAGGGCATGGTCGTGCTACACCCGTCCTGGTGGTCGTCCTTGCGCGTCGGGGTCGTGAGCCGCGCGGCCGCCAGCGTGTCCGACGACGTGCTGGCGCGGCCCCGGTCGTGGTTGCTGAAGCGGGCCGGCGGCCCCGATGCGGACGCGGCGACCGTGGTGGAGATCGCCGAGCGGATGGTGGTGGTGGGTGACGCCGCCGTCGCCATCCGGCGCGGGGCGCAACCGTGCGCCGTCGCCGACGAGGTGATCGCCGCGGTAGCGGGCCGCCCCGCGGGCGTCCTGCTGATCGACGAGCCGAGCACCATCGCCGGGTCGTCGACGCTGGCTGCGGCGATCGCCGCCGTGGCGGGCGGCAACGGGCGGACGGTGGTGCGAATCGGTGCCGCCCGGCTGGCCCGGCTCGCCCGGCTGGCGGTGTCCGATCTCAATCGGCCAGCCAAGCCGGGCGACGATCGCGGCCGACCCCGTGCGCGGACGCTCGCCGGCATCGGCGCGGCCGGCATCGTGCTGGCCGCCGCGGCCCCGGCCGGGATCAGCGCCGACCGGCACCGTCCGGTGACCGCGCCGACGGTCCAGGCCGTGCCGACCACGTTTCTGGTGGAAGGCCGGGTGGCGGTGGCGGTGCCGGCGGATTGGCCCACCCAACGGGTGGTCGCCGGGCCCGGGTCGGCGCGGATCCAGGTCACCTCCCCGTCCGACCCCGAAGTGGCGTTGCACGTCACGCAGTCACCGGTGGTGGGCGAGACGCTGAGTGGCACCGCCGAGCGGTTGCAGCAGGCGATCGACGCCGAGCCAGCGGGGGTGTTCGTCGACTTCAACCCCTCCGGCATCAGCGCAGGCAGGCCAGCGGTGACCTATCGCGAAGTGCGCGCCGCCCATCACGTGCGGTGGACGGTGCTGCTGGACGGCCCGGTGCGGATCAGCCTCGGATGCCAGAGCCGGCCCGGCGGCGAAGAGGCCGTACGCGGCGCCTGCGAGCAGGCCGTGCGGTCGGCCCACGCGGTCGGATGAACCCCGAAAATTCGGTGGAACCAAATGAGCGTTATCCGGGTCGAACTTGGTATGAGTGCACCCAACACCCTGAGCACCGACTTCGACTTGATGCGGTCGGTCGCGGGCAGCACGGACGCCCGCAATGAGGAGATCCGGGCCATGCTGCAGGCGTTCATCGGCCGCATGGGTGCGGTGCCCGCGTCGGTGTGGGGCGGGGTGGCGGCCGCGCGGTTCAGGGATGTGGTGGATCGCTGGAATGCCGAGTCGTTGCGGCTCTATCACGTCCTGCACGCGATCGGCGAGACCATTCGGCAGAACGCGGCCACCCTGCAGGAGGCCGGCCATGACCACGCGGCCGACATCGCCGCCGCCGGCGGAAACCTGTGATAGGCGGATGATCAGTGGAATCAGCGTTGTCCTACAACTTCGGCGAGATCGAGTATTCGGTGCGGCAGGAAATCCACACCACGTCGGCCCGCCTGAACGCCGCGCTGGATGAACTCCGGGCGCAGATCGCCCCGCTGCAGCAGCTCTGGACGCGCGAGGCCGCCGCCGCATACCAGGTTGAGCAGCAGAAGTGGCACCAGGCGGCGAGCGCACTCAACGAGATTCTGGTCGATCTCGGCAACGCGGTGCGCGACGGCGCGGACGAGGTGGCGAACGCCGACCGGCGGGCGGCGAGCGCCTGGGGACGCTAGCCGCACCCACAGTCGTCTGTGTGGTCCCGGCGGAGGAGAGCCGCTGGGACCACGCAGTCGTTTTGACCTGCGGGGACGCTCATCGGTAAGCTGCTCGGTTGGCGTGCGGTACGCCGGGGTCTCGGGTCAACGTCGGTCGCCGAGAAACACCTCACCGCAAACGCCTGACCGGCACCCGGCTCGACCCGGGATCCACCTCGAGAAAGAAAAGGTAAGCGCTGTGCCCACCTACGCGCCAAAGGCGGGTGACACCACGCGGTCGTGGTACGTCATCGACGCCACGGACGTGGTGCTTGGCCGCCTTGCCGTCGCGGCAGCCACCCTGCTGCGCGGCAAGCACAAGCCGACGTTCGCCCCCAACGTCGACGGCGGTGACTTCGTCATCGTCATCAACGCCGACAAGGTCGCCCTCTCCGGCGACAAACTGCAGAGCAAGCTGGCTTACCGCCACTCGGGGTATCCCGGCGGCCTGCACTCGCGCACCACCGGCGAGCTGATGGAAAAGCACCCCGACCGCGTCGTCGAGAAGGCGATCGTCGGCATGCTGCCCAAGAACAAGCTCAGCCGTCAGATCCAGCGCAAACTCCACGTCTACGCCGGTCCGGAGCACCCGCACGCCGCTCAGAAGCCGGTTCCGTACGAGATCAAGCAGGTGGCCCAGTGACCGAAACGACCGAGGCCCTGGACGACACCACGGCCACCCCGGAAACCCCGGACGTCCCGGCAGAGGCGCCCGCCCCCGCGGCCGCCGAGTCCTTCGTCTTCGACCGGCCCATCCAGACCGTCGGCCGCCGCAAGGAGGCCGTGGTGCGGGTGCGTCTGGTGCCCGGCACCGGCAAGTTCGACCTGAACGGCCGCAGCCTGGAGGACTACTTCCCCAACAAGGTGCACCAGCAGCTGATCAAGGCCCCGCTGGTCACGGTCGACCGGGTGGAGAACTTCGACATCTTCGCCCTGCTGCACGGCGGCGGCCCGTCGGGCCAGGCCGGGGCGCTGCGGCTGGGCATCGCCCGGGCGCTGATCCTGGCGCAACCCGAGGACCGGCCCGCCCTGAAGAAGGCCGGCTTCCTCACCCGTGACCCGCGCGCCACCGAGCGCAAGAAGTACGGGCTGAAGAAGGCCCGCAAGGCGCCTCAGTACAGCAAGCGCTGATCGACCATCACTTTCTGGCCGCAACGGGGCCTCAAACCGGGGCGTTCCGCGCTTGTATCGGCGTGTCTGCGCCCAAACGCGCCCCGTTTCGGTCAGAAAAGAACGGGCACGTTAGGTGAACGACCGCCAACTGTGAGAGGTTTTTCCGCATGGGTCGACTATTCGGCACCGACGGTGTCCGCGGGGTCGCCAATCGCGAGTTGACCGCGGAGCTGGCGCTGGAACTGGGCGCCGCGGCCGCGCGGCACCTGGCCAGCGCGGGCGGACCCGGGCGGCGCGTCGCCGTGATCGGGCGCGATCCCCGGGCCAGCGGCGAGATGCTGGAAGCCGCGGTGATCGCCGGGCTGACCAGCCAGGGCGTCGACGCGCTGCGGGTCGGGGTCCTGCCCACGCCCGCGGTGGCCTACCTGACCGGCGCGTACGACGCCGACTTCGGCGTGATGATCTCGGCGTCGCACAACCCGATGCCCGACAACGGCATCAAGATCTTCGGCCCCGGCGGCCGCAAGCTCGACGACGAAACCGAAGATCGGATCGAGGCGCTGGTCACCGCGGAAATCGGGATGCGCCCCGTCGGCGCCGGGATCGGCCGCGTCATCGACGCCGAGGACGCCGACGACCGCTACCTGCGCCACCTGAGCAAGGCCAGCACGCTGCGGCTCGACGGCCTGACCGTGGTGGTCGACTGCGCGCACGGCGCGGCCTCGTCGGTGGCGCCGCGCGCCTACCGCGCGGCCGGGGCCCGGGTCATCGCGATCAACGCCGACCCCAACGGCCTGAACATCAACGACAACTGCGGCTCCACCCACCTGGACTCGCTGCGCGCCGCGGTCATCGACCACCGCGCGGACCTGGGGCTGGCCCACGACGGCGACGCCGACCGCTGCCTGGCCATCGACGCCAACGGCGAGCTCGTCGACGGCGACGCGATCATGGTCGTGCTCGCGCTGGCCATGCGCGAGGCCGGCGAGCTGGCCTCCGACACGCTGGTGGCCACCGTGATGAGCAACCTCGGCCTGCACCTGGCCATGCGCGCCGCCGGGATCACCGTGCGCACCACCGGGGTCGGCGACCGCTACGTCCTCGAGGAGCTGCGGGCCGGCGACTACAGCCTCGGCGGCGAGCAGTCCGGCCACATCGTGATGCCCGCCCTGGGCTCCACCGGGGACGGCATCGTCACCGGGCTGCGGCTGATGACGCGCATGGTGCAGACCGGCTCGTCGCTGACCGAGCTCGCCGCGCCGATGCAGACGCTGCCGCAGGTGCTGATCAACGTCCGGGTGGCCGACAAGGACACCGCCGCCGCCGCGCCCGCCGTGCGCACCGCGGTCGGCGACGCCGAGGCCGAGCTCGGTGACACCGGCCGAATCCTGTTGCGGCCCTCCGGAACCGAGCCCGTCATCCGCGTCATGGTGGAAGCGCCCGAGGCGGACGTCGCCCAGCGCGTGGCGAATCGGGTCGCCGAGGCGGTCAGCTCCGCGTACTGAATCTCCCCGGAACCGGGGCGCGTGCCCGGGCGTCGGATTAGGCATGAGATTCGACAGGGGAACACGACCCGTCACCGTGGCCCGCACCGAGATCGACGTCGCGGCGACGCACCGCGTGGCCGACCAGTTCCGCGCCGCCGCCGACCTTCTCGACCGCGCCCTCAGCGATCAGCTGGGCAGGCTGGCTTTCGGCGGGGCCGCCGCCGGCCGGGCGCACACCGCGCGCGGCGACGCGCTGCGCGTCGAGTTGGAGCGGCTGACCGCCGAGGTGGCACAGTGGTCGCGCGCGTCCGGCGAGATCGCCAGCGCCCTGCGCGTCAGCGCCGACCGCTACGCCGACGCCGAGGCGTACGCCGCGGAACGGATCGCCTGAGCGTGGCCGAGCGGTTGGATGTCGCCGGGCGCCTCGCCGAGGGCCTGCCCGCTGTCGAGCACACCGAGCTGTACGTGCGGGCCTGCCATGCCCTTGGCTACCAACATCCCGACCTGACGGCGCATCCCGCGCAGATCCGCGACTGGTATGCCACCGAAGACGGCCTCGATCTGCGCGCCCTCGACCGCGACTGCGCGGAGCTGCGGGCGGCGGGCGAGACGGTCGCCGAGGCGTTGCGGGTGCAGCGCGCCCAGATGGCCGAGTTGGCCGCGGCGTGGGTCGGGCCCGCCGGCGACGCCGCGGTGCGGTTTGTCGAACGCCACTGCGACGCCGCCGGGGCGGTCGCCACCGAACTGCGCGCGGCCGCCCAGCGGTGCGAGTCGCTGCGCGACAACCTGTGGTACCTGGTCGATTCGAAGGTCACGACGGCCATTTCGGTCGACGACGGCACCCGGTCGCAGCGGCCGGCGTGGCTGGCCGCCGCCGCCACGGTCACGGCCGGGGCGGGGGACCGGCACGCCGCCGAGGAGATGGTGCGCGGGCAGGTGATGCCCTACGTGGACAACGAGATTCGCGACGACTGGCTGACGACGATGCGGTCGACGCGCGACGGTATCGACACCGCCTACGACATGGTCACCGAACGGATGGCCGCCGCGCCGATGGTGCGCTTCGAGACCCCCGGGGATCTGGGACCCGGCTACCAGCCGGTGCGGGCGGCGCCGCCCGCCGTCGCGCCCGTCGCGGTGGTGCCCGCGGCCGCGATCCCGAGCCCGCCGCCGGATCCGGCGCCGACGGCGGCCACGCTCGCGCCGGCTCCGGTTCCCGCCGCGCCGCAACCTGATTGGGGATCCGCGCTCGGCGACGCGGGCGTCATACCGGCGGGCGATCTGGGCGGTGGGCTCGGCGGTGGTGGTGGTGCGGGTCTGCTGGGGTTGGCCGGCAGGATCGTCGACGCGGTCGGTGGGCTGATCGGCTCGGCCGGCGACGAGGCGGGCGCTGGCGATCCCTTCGACGAGGGCGACGCCCTCGACGAGGACCCCTTCAAGCCCGACGACGAGGACGACGAGCCCATCAGGACCGAGGACAGCGAAAACGCCGCGGACACCGGAGGATCCGAGCCCGACGTGGCGGCTCAGCCGCGGGCGGCGCCGCAGCCGGCGGATACGCCGGCGCCACCCGTCGAAGCGCCGGTCAACCCACCGCCACCGGTTGCCCCTCCCGCGGCGGGCGGGCCCGTGCCGCCGGCGACCGATGGGAAGACGCCCTGCGAGATCGCCGCGGACCAGCTGCCGCAGGCGGGGCAGTGATGGCTCAGGCCGGGCGGATTTGCAGCACGTCCTCGACGAAGCGCACGGATTCGGCGCGGTCGGTGGCCAGCGGGCTGAGCAGCAGCGTCGTCACACCGGCCTCGGCGAAGGCGGCCAGGCGCTCGGCGACGTAACCGCGCGGGCCGACCAGCGACATGCCGCGCACCAGCTCGTCCGGCACCGCGTCGATGGCCTCCTTTTTGCGGCCGGACAGGTACAGCTCCTGGATGTGGTCGGCGACCTCGCCGAACCCGTAGCGCGTCGCCAGGGCGTGATAGAAATTGCGGCCCTTGGCGCCCATCCCGCCGAGGTAGAGGCCCAGCTGCGGCTTGACCCACGCCAGCCGCTCGTCCACGTCCTCGCCTATCGCCACCGACGCGTGCACCATGACGTCCAGCGGCCCCAGCGCGGGATCGCGCTTGGCGGCCCCGGCCGCCAGCGCGTCCCCCCACACCGACGCGGCCTTGTCCGGCAGGTAGAAGACCGGCTGCCAGCCTTCGGCGATCTCGGCGGTCAGCTCGACGTTCTTCGGGCCCAGCGCGGCGATCGTGATCGGAATGCGTTCGCGCACGGGATGATTGATGAGCTGCAGCGATTTGCCCAGCCCCGTCCCGCGGTCGGGCGGCAGCGGGATCTGGTAGTGCTTGCCGTTGTGCTGCAGGCGTTCCCGCCGCCACACCTTGCGGCAGATCTCCACGATCTCGCGGGTGCGGCCCAGCGGCGCGTCGAACTCGACGCCGTGAAAGCCCTCGATCACCTGCGGCCCCGACGTGCCGATCCCCAGCCGGAAGCGCCCGTCGGACACGAAATCCAGCCCCGCGGCCGTCATCGCCAGCAGCGAGGGGGTGCGGATGTAGATGGGGAACACCCCCGAGGCCAACTCGACGGTGTTCGTCTTGGCCGCCAGGTACCCGAGCTGGCTGACGGCGTCGAAGGCGTACGCCTCGGCCACCACGGCGATGTCGATGCCGGCCTTCTCGAGCTCCACCACGCGGTCCACGGCCTGGTGAAAGCCGCCCGAATAATCCAGGGCGATCCCGATTCGCATCAACGACAGATACCACGACGGCACCCCGGCGCCGCGGCCGCTCGGAGTTCAGCCGGCCGAGGTGCCCGTCCAGTACTCCGCGAACCGTCGACCGTCTGCCGACCGCCGCAGGATGTCGTTGCCGGTGAAGGACACCGGTCCGTCGGGCCCGCGGCCCGTGCCGACCCAGCGACCCGCCACGAGGTCGCCCTCGGCGAAGGGTCCCAGTTGGATGGCAAAGGTCAAGTCGGCCATCATGTTTCGGGTCTCGTCGACGACCCGGCCCGCCCAGAGCTCGGTGATCCAGCGTTCGTAGAGCGCGCGCACGGTCGACACAGTGGGCAATTACCCCGTTGCCGCGTCACTTCAACAGCGCGACGATCTTCTCCTCGAGCGCGACGGGGGCGGCCTCGGGATCCAGCGGTTCCGTCTTGGGCAGCGCCACGTCGGGATCGGCGAAATCGCGGTAGGTCTTGTCGCCGCCCAGCGTGTAGAGCAGGTAGCCGGTGAGCAGCGCGCGCACCGTCCGCTGCGTGCGCCGGTGCGGGCTGGCCAGGCCGAACACCTTCGTCAGCCGCCGGCCCTCCACCAGGCCGCCGGGCTGAGCCTTGCTGACGACGCGCAGCGTGGCGGCGTCCCACGCGCGGGACAGCGACAGCGCGTTCGATGTCAACGACTTCGGATCGCCCGGCGCGGTCAGGATCAGCCCCGGAAGCCTCAAGCTCGCGGCCGGGGCCTCGGCCGGGGGGCTGGTGACCGCGGGAAACAGCGCGGCCGCCGCGGCCAGCTTGTTCGGCATCCCGGCCGCGGCGAACACTGCGGCCGAGCCGCCGAAACCGTGTCCGACCACGCCGAGCTTGGCCGGATTCACGCTGATCTTGCCCGGCCCGAGCCGCACCCCAGAGACGATGTCCAGCGCGGTGCCGAGGTCGAAGGCGAAGTTCAGGACGGAAGGGGCCAGGCCGCGCTCGGTGTCGGGAGCGCCGGCCACGATGCCCCAGGACGCCAGGTGTTCGAGCAGACCCGCATAGCGGCCGGCCTTGGTCAGCCAGTCGTGCCCGAACGCGACGCCGGGCAGACCCAGCCCCGCCTCCGGGGTGTAGACCACCCCGGGGAGCCCGGCGAACGCCAGGTCACCCCGCAAAACCCGATGCGGACCACGGCGGTTGAGCGCTGCGAACAGCTTGCGGGTGCGGGCCACGCGTCGACGTTAGCGCATCCCGGTCAGGCCATGACCTCGATGACGCCCACCCGCCACAGCGCCGCATACATGTGGCGCAGCGGGAAGCTCAGTAACTTCGCGGCCGTGTCGACCATCGGGTCGCCACTGGCGATCGGCTCGCGATGACGCCGCCGGGGCGCGGGCTTGGGGGCGGGCGCCGGCGCGAGCGTCAGGCTGGGCACGGGCAGCTCGGTCATCACATCGTCGAACAGAACAGCGGTCATGATTCTCTCCTAAAAGAAGCGGTGCGGAATTTCGGATTAACATTTACTAACGGTTAGCTATCCGGCGGCTTACGCATTATCTGGGCAGTTATTTTTAAGCCAAATAATTAGTCGGCCGTCTAACGCAGTTTCCGGGTAGCTGGACTATCATCATTGATGTCTGCATAAAGGTTCTATTGCTACGAAGATATGGTCGCGCTCTGCGCATTTACACTGTTGAGCCGCATGGCTCGCCAGGCGGTAGTGATCAGGCGGGCGTCAACGAGCTGTCCTTTCTGGTGGCTCCGACGGTTGCCGGTTGTAGCCGATTCCAGAATTCTAAGTAGGCAGATTGGTTCAGCGATGACGCAAACGAAAACGCCACAAATACATCAGGTGAAAAGCGTTTCTATCGTTTATGAAGACGATGTAAAGGGGATGGTCAGCGGCCCTGGGCCGGAAACCCGGGTGGATTGGTCCACGGTGTCCACCTGACTCCGTCCCAATACCGGTGCCCGGGCCCCGACGGGTCGCCGTACCAGCCCGGCGGCGGACCGGCGGCCGGGGGCGGGGCGGGGACGTGGGCGGCGCCGGGTGGCAGCGCGGCCAACTTGCGAACCTGCCGCATCGCGTTCCAGTTGGAGACCAGCGCGACCCAGTTCAACACCAGCAGCGAGAGCAGGCTCCACCAGCCGGCCAGCAGGTTTTGCGTCTGCGCGGACCGGTATGCCCGCTCGCACTGCTCGAGGGTGCCCGTGACGGCGTAGCTGCGCTGCTGCCAGAAGATGACTGCGCCGATGTGCTCGATGAGCCGGACGGAGAACTGACGGTACGGGTCGGTCACAACAAACCTTCCTGCGCAGGTGGGCGGCCTAACCATAGCCTCGGCGTGCGGGGTTGGGGGTGCGCCTGCACTACCCTGGTTCGAATGTGCGGAATCGTCGGCTACGTCGGGCAGCAGCCTGCCTGCCAGGTCGTCATGGATGCGCTGCGCCGGATGGAGTACCGCGGCTACGACTCGTCGGGCATCGCACTGGTCAACGGCGCGGGAACGCTCACCGTGTGCCGCCGCGCCGGCCGGCTCGCCAACCTGGAGGACGCGGTCGCGCAGATGCCGCCGGAGTCGATGGGCGGCACCACCGGCCTGGGTCACACCCGCTGGGCCACCCACGGGCGCCCGACCGACCGCAACGCGCACCCCCACCGCGACGCCGCCGGCAAGATCGCCGTCGTCCACAACGGCATCATCGAGAACTACCCTGGCCTGCGCCACGAGCTCGAGGCCTACGGCGTGGAGTTCACCAGCGACACCGACACCGAGGTGGCGGTGCACCTGGTGGCGCAGGCCTACCGGCACGGGCCGACCGCCGGCGACTTCGCGGCCTCGGTGCTGGCCGTGCTGCGCCGGCTGGAGGGCCACTTCACGCTGGTGTTCACCAACGCCGACGAGCCCGGCACCATCGTGGCCGCCCGTCGCTCCACCCCCCTGGTCATCGGGATCGGCGACGGCGAGATGTTCGTCGGCTCCGACGTCGCGGCGTTCATCCCGCACACCCGCAACGCCATCGAGCTCGGGCAGGACCAGGCCGTGGTGATCACCGCGGACGGCTACCGCATCACCGACTTCGACGGCAACGCCGACGTCGAGTACCGCGAATTCCACATCGACTGGGACCTGGCCGCCGCGGAAAAGGGCGGCTACGAGTACTTCATGCTCAAGGAGATCGCCGAGCAGCCCGCCGCGGTGGCCGACACCCTGCTCGGGCACTTCATCGACGGGCGGGTGGTGCTCGACGAGCAGCGGCTCTCCGACCAGGAACTGCGGGAGATCGACAAGGTGTTCGTCGTGGCGTGTGGCACCGCGTATCACTCCGGGCTGCTCGCGAAGTACGCCATCGAGCACTGGACCCGGCTGCCCGTGGAAGTGGAGCTGGCCAGCGAATTCCGCTACCGCGACCCGGTGCTGGACCGCAGCACCCTGGTGGTCGCGATCTCGCAGTCCGGGGAGACCGCCGACACCCTGGAGGCCGTCCGGCACGCGAAGGAGCAGAAGGCCAAGGTGCTGGCCATCTGCAACACCAACGGCTCGCAGATCCCCCGCGAATGCGACGCCGTGCTTTACACCCGCGCCGGGCCCGAGATCGGCGTCGCCTCCACCAAGACATTCCTGGCGCAGATCGCCGCCAATTACCTGGTGGGCCTGGCGCTGGCGCAGGCCCGCGGCACCAAGTACCCCGACGAGGTCGAGCGGGAGTACCGGGAGCTGGAGGCCATGCCGGACCTGGTCGCGCGGGTGCTTGCGATGATCGAGCCGGTGGCCGCGCTTGCGCATCGGTTCGCCCAGTCCTCGACCGTGCTGTTCCTGGGCCGCCACGTGGGCTACCCGGTGGCGTTGGAAGGCGCGCTCAAGCTCAAGGAACTGGCCTACATGCACGCCGAGGGGTTCGCCGCCGGCGAGCTCAAACACGGCCCGATCGCGCTGATCGAGGACGACCTTCCCGTCATCGTCGTCATGCCCTCGCCAAAGGGCCAGGCCACGCTGCACGCCAAGCTGCTGTCCAACATCCGGGAGATCCAGGCGCGCGGGGCGATCACCATCGTGATCGCCGAGGAGGGTGACGACACCGTGCGGCCCTACGCGGACCACCTGATCGAAATCCCATCGGTCTCAACCCTTTTGCAGCCGCTGCTGTCGACCATCCCGCTTCAGGTGTTCGCCGCGTCAGTTGCCCAGGCCCGAGGTTACGACGTTGACAAACCCCGCAACCTCGCCAAGTCCGTCACCGTGGAGTAGCCGCCGCCTGAGGCTGGCCGCCTTGGGTGTCGTGCTCCTGATCGGCGCATACATCGGTTCGATCGCGCTGTACGTCGACAGCGGCATGGGTCATCCCCATGTCGTGGTGCAGGGTACGCAGGCGGGCGACGGGACGATGTTGACGAACGACGTCGAAGAGATCCAGTCGCACAACAGCGTTCTGATCGCCAACATCACCGTGCAGCCTGGCCCCGGGCTGCTGGACCCCCGCACCCACACCCTCAAGGACGACCTCCACATCTTCGCCGCCTCGACCGCGACGAGCAGCAGGCAAACGTGGCCGAAAGGCACGCTGCCCACCGTGTTTCGGGTGTCGCTCGTCCTCACCGGCGAGGTCGCGGACTGGCCGCTCGACGAATACCACTCGGGGCCCGTCGTCGCCCAACTGTCGTCCGGTCCGGAGAACACACCGGTGCCCGCGACGGTGACCCTGGTCGACCGGCTGCTCGGTTGGAAAGTCGACGTGACCCGCGTCAACGACGCCGACCCGACCGGCCCGTTCCGGGTGGACCTGTCCAGGACTTCGAGCACGGTGGTTTTCGGGGTCGCCATCCTGTGCGTCCTGATCGGGCTCGCCGGCCTGGGCGCGTTCGTCGCCGTCCAGACGTCGCGCGACCGGCGTAAATTCCAGCCGCCGATGACGACCTGGTATGCGGCGATGTTGTTCGCGGTGATGCCGCTGCGCAATGCTCTGCCCGACGCGCCGCCATTCGGAAGCTGGATCGACATCACGATCGTGGTGTGGGTGATCGTCGTGTTGGGGATATCGATGGGGCTCTACATCTCGTGCTGGTGGCGGCATCTGCGACCCGAAGCCGCCTAGCCGACGCCCCTGCGCCGGCCACGTCCGTCACCGCGGAGTAGTTCCGCCGCTTCGGCCGTAACGCCGCGTGATCCGCGGCGGTTCCGTTAGATTGCTCTCGGGTAACAAGCCACTCCACGGGGTAGGAGCAGCATGCGATCGGCGGTCACAAGACTCGCCACGGTGGGCGTCATCGTGCTCATTCTCGGGACATACATAGCGTTGGTGGGCCTCTACAAGGACACCGTCGAAGGGTCCGCCCCCGGCACCCTGAGCGACAATCCGGAGACGGCCGCCCAGAGCATGGCCACCTTGACCGTGGAGGAGATGCAGTCCAACTACAGCGCCGTCGTCGCCAACGTGGCCGTCGCGCCGGGGCCCGCGCTGCTGGACCCGGTCACCCACCGCCTCAAGGAAGATCTCGTGCTGCGCGTTCGATCTTCGGCCCAGCCCAGTCGCAAGGACTATTCGCCGGGCATGCTTCCCGGCGTCTTCCCGCTCCCGCTGACCATCGCGGGTCACGTGGAGCGCTGGCCGTTCGACAGCTACACGTCGGGTCCGATCGAGGTGCAGCTCTTCCCCGGGGGCGATACGACGAAGCCGCCCACACTCATCCCGGTGCGACTCATCGACCATTTGTCGGGCTTCAAGGTCTCCATGAGCAAGATCCCGGGCCAGGAGGCGTACCGCATGCACGTGCGGCGCGCGCTGAGCACCGCGGTGTTCGGGATGGTCATTTGCGGCGTGCTCATCGCGATCGCCGGCCTCGCCGTTGTCGTCGCGGTCCAGACGCTGCGCAACCGGCGCAAGTTCCAGCCCCCGATGACGACGTGGTACGCCGCGATGCTCTTCGCGGTGGTGCCCCTGCGCAACGCGCTTCCCGGCCTACCCCCGTTCGGGGCGTGGATCGACGTGACCATCGTGCTGTGGGTGATCGTCGCGTTGGTGACGGCGATGCTGCTGTACATCGTCTGCTGGTGGCGCCACCTGAGGCCGGAGCCTCAGGTCGTCGCGCCGACGGCGGATCCGGTCCCGGCGTCATCGGGCTGATACCCCTTTCGCTTCAACACATTTCGTTATCGAGTAGGGGGGGTCGTGAGGTACGGCGTCATAGCGTTGATCGTGGGCGTCGTCGGGGCCTACGTCGCCTCGGTGGCGCTGTACGCCAACAGTGGGGGTCACCATCACCACCAGCAGGCGGTGGCCGGGGGTGACCGCAGCACGGCGACGTTGGTCGTCGAGGACATCCAGTCGAACTACAGCGTGCTGATGGCGAACCTGTCCATCTCGCCGGGGTCCGGCCTGCTGGATCCGCAAACCGGGCATCTCAACCAAGACCTCGGCCTCCGCGTGCGATCCGTGGCGACGCCGACCCGCCGCACCTGGACCAAGGGCATGCTCCCCGGCGTCTTCCCCGTCCCGCTGACCATCGCGGGGGAGATCGAGAATTGGCCCTTCGACCGTTACGGTTCGGGGCCGATAGAGATCGAGCTCATGCGCGGCGGCAGCGACACGGTCGCCGAGCGGCTGCCGGTGACCTTCGTCAATCACCTTTCCGGTTGGCAGGTGTCCGCCGACGGACCGGGTCCGTACCGGGTGAGCGTGCACCGCTCCCTGAGCGCGGCGGCGTTCGGCATCGTCATCTGCGCCGTGCTGGTCGCCATCGCCGGGCTGGGCCTGTTCGTCGCCGTTCAGACGTTGCGCAACCGCCGGAAGTTTCAGCCGCCGATGACGACGTGGTACGCGGCGATGCTGTTCGCGGTGGTGCCGTTGCGCAATGCGCTGCCCGGCTCCCCGCCCTTCGGCGGCTGGATCGACATCACCCTCGTGTTGTGGGTGCTCGTCGTCCTGGTGGTGTCGATGCTGCTCTACATCGCCTGCTGGTGGCGGCATCTGAGGCCCGACGTCCCTGCGGCGCCGGCGAATCCGTTATGAGGTTCGCCGTCGTAGGACTCATCGTGTCCGTCCTTGCGGCATACGTCGCGTCGGTCGCGCTGTACGCGCACAGCCGCACCGCGAATCACCGGGCGGAAGTCCCGGCCGCGGGCGGCAGCAGCATCGCGACGTTCACGGTCGAAGACGTTCAGTCCAACTACAGCGTCGTCGTCATCAACCTCGCCATTTCGCCCGGATCGGCCCTACTGGATCCCCAGACGCAGCACCTCAACGAAGACCTCAGCCTGTGGGTCCGATCCGCGGCGACACCCACCCGCCGGAGCTGGACCAAGGGCATGCTGCCCGGTGTGTTTCCCGTCCCGGTGACGATTGCCGGGGAGATCGAACGGTGGCCCTTCGATCGATACGAGTCCGGGCCGATCGAGGTCGAACTCCTGCACGGCGGTGAGGGAGGCGTGCCCGAGCGCCTGCCCGCCACGTTCGTCAACCACCTTCCGGGCTGGCAGGTCACCGCCAACAACGGCGGAGGGCTCGGTCCCTACCGAGTCACTCTGCAGCGCTCCCTGAGCGCGGCTGCGTTCGGCATCGTCATCTGCGGCGTACTCATCGCCATCGCCGGGGTCGGCCTGTTCGTCGCGGTCCAGACGCTGCGTGACCGGCGGAAGTTTCAGCCGCCGATGACCACGTGGTACGCCGCAATGCTTTTCGCGGTTGTGCCGTTGCGCAACGCGCTTCCCGGCTCGCCGCCCTTCGGCGGCTGGATCGACATCACCATTGTTCTCTGGGTGCTCGTCGTGTTGGTGATATCGATGCTGCTCTACGTCGCCTGCTGGTGGAGGCATCTGCGGCCCGACCCTCCGCAGCCCGGCGCGCCCCCCGCTTAGGTGCGGCAACCCAACGGTCCGCGTGCGAAGGTAAGGACGTGACGAACGCACCGGTGCGGTCCCGACTGCGCAGCATGGGACTGGCGGTCTGGCACTACGTCAGCAGCGCGCCGCTGACGTACGGCTGGTTGCTCGTCCTGTTCATCACCACGCTCATCCAGCACTGGCTGCCCCAGCGGCAGCTGCACTCGATGCTGATGCACCATTCCACCAACATCCACGGACTGGCGCGCGACCCGCTCGACGTCCTGTTCTCCAGCCTGCTGTGGATCGACGGCGACAACCTGACCCCGTACCTGATCCTCTTCTCGTTGTTCCTGGCGCCGGCCGAACACTGGCTGGGCCAGTTGCGCTGGCTCACAGTCGGATTGAGTGCCCACATCCTGTCGACCTATTTCAGCGAGGGGCTGCTGTATTTCGCCATCGAGCAACACGACGCCTCGGAACGGCTGGTGCACGCCCGCGACATCGGCGTCAGCTACTTTTTGGTCGGGGTGATGGCCGTGCTCGCCTATCACATCGCGCGACCATGGCGCTGGGGCTATCTGGGCGTGCTCTTCATCATCTTCGGTTTCCCGTTGATCACGATGGACCGGATTGAGCTGAACTTCACCGCAATCGGGCATTTCACCTCGATCCTGGTCGGCCTCTGCTTCTACCCGATGACGCGCCACCAGGACCCGCGGCAGCTGAGCCCGGCGCGCCTGCGGGCCATGGCGCGGCGCCGCCGGTCGCCCGAGGCATCGGCCTGAGCGGCGCGGCCGCTGACCCGTAATGTGGCTAAGGTGCGGCACTACTACTCCGTAGACGCGATCCGCCAGGCCGAGGCTCCGCTGCTGGCCAGCCTGCCCGACGGGGCCCTGATGAGGCGGGCCGCGTTCGGCCTCGCCGCCGAGATCGTCGCCGAGTTGCGCGCTCGCACCGGCGGGGTGGCCGGCCGCCGGGTGTGCGCGGTCGTCGGCTCCGGCGACAACGGTGGTGACGCGCTGTGGGCCGCGACCTTTGTGCGCCGTCGCGGCGCGGCCGCCGACGCGGTGCTGCTCAACCCGGAACGCACGCACCGCAAGGGGCTGGCGGCGTTCCGGAAGGCCGGCGGCCGGATCGTCGAAAGCGTCTCGCCGGCAACCGATCTCGTCATCGACGGGGTGGTGGGCATCTCCGGCTCCGGGCCGTTGCGCCCGGCCGCGGCCGAGGTGTTCGCCGCGGTCGACGATGCCGGCATCCCGGTGGTCGCGGTCGACATCCCCAGCGGGGTCGACGTGGCGACCGGGGCGGTGACAGGGCCCGCGGTGCGCGCCGCGGCGACCGTGACCTTCGGCGGCCTCAAGCCCGTGCACGCGCTCGGCGACTGCGGGCGCGTCACGCTGATCGACATCGGGCTGGATCTGCCGGAAACGGACGTGCTGGGCTTCGAGGCGGCCGACGTGGCCGCGCGCTGGCCGGTGCCCGGACCCCACGACGACAAGTACACCCAGGGTGTGACCGGTGTGATGGCCGGCTCCTCGACGTATCCCGGGGCGGCGGTGCTGTGCACCGGGGCGGCCGTCGCGGCGACCTCCGGCATGGTCCGCTACGCCGGCAGCGCGCACCGTGAGGTGCTGGCGCACTGGCCGGAGGTGATCGCGTCACCCACGCCCGCGTCGGCCGGGCGGGTCCAATCCTGGGTCGTCGGGCCGGGATTGGGCACCGACGACGCCGGGGCCGCCGCATTGTGGTTCGCGCTGGAGACCGACCTGCCGGTGATCGTGGACGCCGACGGGCTGACCATCCTGGCGGCGCACCCGGAGTTGGCCGCCAACCGCACCGCGCCGACGGTGCTGACGCCCCACGCCGGTGAATTCGCCCGCCTGGCGGGCAGTCCCCCCGGGGACGACCGCGTGGGCGCATGCCGGAAATTGGCCGACACCTTCGGCGCCACCGTGCTGCTGAAGGGGAACGTCACCGTCGTCGCCGATCCGGGCGGTCCGGTGTACCTCAACCCGGCCGGGCAATCCTGGGCGGCCACCGCCGGCTCCGGTGACGTGCTGTCCGGCATGATCGGCGCGCTGCTCGCGGCGGGCCTGCCGGCGGTCGAGGCGGCCGCGGCGGCCGCGTTCGTCCACGCGCGGGCGGCGGCGTTGTCGGCCGCCGACCCGGGCCCCGGTGACGCGCCGACGTCATCGTCCCGCATGGTTCCGCACATCAGGGCGGCGCTGGCCGCCCTCTAGGAAGGATTCTCACCCGTGCCTCAACACCCGTCGCTGCCCGCGCACTCGATCGCCCCGGCCTACACCGGCCGCCTGTTCACCGCGCCCGTCCCGGCGCTGCGGATGCCCGACGAATCGATGGACCCCGAGGCCGCCTACCGCTTCATCCACGACGAGCTGATGCTCGACGGCAGTTCCCGGCTGAACCTGGCGACCTTCGTGACCACCTGGATGGACCCCGAGGCCGGCCGGCTGATGGCCGAGACGTTCGACAAGAACATGATCGACAAGGACGAATACCCGGCGACCGCCGCGATCGAGCAGCGCTGCGTGTGCATGGTGGCCGACCTGTTCCACGCGGACGGCCTCGACGACGCCGACCCCTACAGCGCGTGCGGGGTGTCCACGATCGGCTCCAGCGAGGCCGTCATGCTCGGCGGCCTGGCCATGAAATGGCGCTGGCGGCAGAAGGTCGGCAAGGACTGGAAGGGCCGCACCCCCAACCTGGTGATGGGCTCCAACGTGCAGGTGGTCTGGGAGAAGTTCTGCCGCTACTTCGACGTCGAACCCCGCTACCTGCCCATGGAGGAGGGGCGCTACGTCATCACCCCCGAACAGGTCATCGACGCCGTCGACGAGGACACCATCGGCGTGGTGGCGATCCTGGGCACCACCTACACCGGTGAGCTGGAACCCGTCGCCGACATCTGCGGCGCGCTGGACAAGCTGGCGGCCGGCGGGGGCGTGGACGTGCCGGTGCACGTCGACGCCGCCAGCGGCGGGTTCGTGGTGCCCTTCCTGCACCCCGAGCTGAAGTGGGATTTCCGGCTGCCCCGGGTGGTGTCGATCAACGTCAGCGGGCACAAGTACGGGCTGACCTATCCCGGTGTGGGGTTCGTGGTGTGGCGCAGCAAGGAGTACCTGCCCGAGGAACTGGTGTTCCGGGTCAATTACCTCGGCGGCGACATGCCCACCTTCACGCTGAACTTCTCCCGGCCCGGCAACCAGGTGGTCGGCCAGTACTACAACTTCCTGCGGCTGGGCCGCGACGGCTACACCAAGGTGATGCAGGCGCTGTCCGGGACGGCGCGGTGGCTGGGCGAGCAGTTGCGGGTGAGCGAGCGTTGCGAGCTGATCTCCGACGGGTCGGCGATCCCGGTGGTCGCCTTCCGGCTCGCCGGGGATCGCGGCTACACCGAGTTCGACGTCTCGCACGAGCTGCGCACCTACGGCTGGCAGGTGCCCGCCTACACCATGCCCGACAACGCCACCGACGTGTCGGTGCTGCGCATCGTGGTGCGCGAGGGGCTTTCGGCCGACCTGGCCCGCGCGCTGCACGACGACGCCGTCTCGGCGCTGACTTCGCTGGACAAGCTCAAGCCTGGCGGCCATTACGAGGCGCAGCACTTCGCGCACTGAGCGATGGGCCGGCTGCCGCCGCGGACCGAATGCGCGTGTTGCCCGCCTCACAGCGACAGCGCGCCGCCCGCGGGGGAGACGCGGCGCCTTGCGGCGCCGAGACGGGGCGCCTTCCGGCGCTGACGTCGTCGCTTGTCGCTCGGAGGCGGGCACATCGGGCGCGGTCAGAACGGGGGAGTTATGTGGCCACTGTGACGAATGGGGCAAGGCTGGGCCTGCGGCGGGCCGCGCCTGCGGCCGATTCTGGGACAATGGCGGCCATGAATGGGCGGGCCGTTGCGCCGATCTCCCTGACGCCGGGCCTCGTCGCCGAGGCCCTGGTGGACCTGGGCGCCATCGAACACAACGTGCGGTTGCTGTGCGAGCACGCCGGCCGCGCGCAGGTGATGGCCGTCGTCAAGGCCGACGGTTACGGCCACGGCGCCACCCGGGCCGCCCGCGCGGCGCTGGCCGGCGGTGCCGCCGAGCTGGGCGTCGCCACCGTCGCCGAGGCGCTGGCGCTGCGCGCCGACGGCATCGGCGCACCGGTGCTGGCGTGGCTGCACCCGCCCGGCATCGACTTCGGGCCCGCGCTGCTGGCCGACGTCGAGATCGCCGTGTCCTCGGAGCGCCAGCTCGACGAGCTGCTGGACGCGGCGCGCCGCACCGGCCGGGCCGCGACGGTCTCGGTGAAGGTGGATACGGGGCTGAACCGCAACGGCGTCCACCCGTCGCGCTACCCGTCGATGCTGGCCGCGCTGCGCCGCGCCGTCGCCGAGGAGGCCATCCGCCTGCGCGGGCTGATGTCACACATGGTGTTCGCCGATCAACCGGCCAACCCCGTCAATGACCTTCAGGCCCAACGGTTCAGCGACATGCTGGCGCAGGCGGGCGCACAGGGGGTGGGGTTCGAGGTCGCGCACCTGGCGAACTCATCGGCCACCATGTCGCGTCCCGACCTTGCCTTCGACCTGGTGCGGCCCGGTGTCGCGGTGTACGGCCTGAGCCCGGTGCCCGAGCTAGGCGACATGGGGCTGATCCCGGCGATGACGGTGAAATGCCCTGTCGCGCTGGTGAAGTCGATCCGCGCCGGGGAGAGCGTGTCGTACGGGCACACCTGGACCGCGGAGCGCGACACCACTCTGGCCCTGCTGCCGGTCGGTTACGCGGACGGCGTGTTCCGTTCGCTGGGGGGACGATTGGAGGTGTTGATCAACGGCAAGCGCCGCCCGGGCGTCGGCCGGATCTGCATGGACCAGTTCGTCGTCGACCTCGGCCCCGGCCGCACCGACGTGACCGAGGGTGACGAGGCGATCTTGTTCGGGCCCGGCACCGGCGGGGAACCCACCGCGCAGGACTGGGCCGACCTGCTCGGCACCATCCACTACGAAGTGGTGACCAGCCCGCGCGGGCGGATCACCCGGACCTACCGCGAGGCGCAAACCATTGAGCCGTGAGAGAACTCGCAGGCGCCAACGGGGGAGGGCTTGGTTCGCGGGAGGGGCGGGGGTGACGGCCCTCGCCACCATCGTGGGAGCCTCGGCCCGCCGCTCGATGGTCCAGCGCACCCGTGGCGTCGAAGACCCTTACGCCGACGAGGATTTCGACAGGATCGACGACGACCGCCGCTCCGTGGTGACCACCCCGGACGGGGTGTCGTTGGCGATTCGCGAGGCCGGCCCCGCGGACGCCCCGCTGACCATGGTCTTCGTCCACGGGTTCTGCCTGCGGATGGGCGCCTTTCATTTCCAGCGGACGCGGCTGCCCCAGCATCTGGGCCCAGGCGTCCGGATGGTCTTCTACGACCAGCGCGGGCACGGGCAATCCGACGAGGCGCCGCCCCAGAGCTACACGCTGACCCAACTCGGTAGGGACCTGGAAAGCGTGCTTCAGGTGGTGGCGCCGCGCGGAATGGTCGTGCTGGTCGGGCACTCCATGGGCGGCATGACGGTGTTGTCGCACGCCCGCCAATTCCCCGACCAGTACGGGCGCCGGATCGTCGGCGCCGCGTTGATCTCCTCAGCGGCCGAGGGCGTCGCCAGGTCCCCGCTCGGCGAGATCCTGAAAAACCCTGCGTTGGAAGCATTTCGGTTCACCGCACGCTCCGCGCCCAAGCTGATGCACCGCGGCCGCAACGTGTCTCGCTCGCTGATCGGGCCGGTCCTGCGGGCCGCCTCCTACAGCGACCTGCACGTCAGCCGCAGCCTGGACGCCTTCTCGCAGCGGATGATGAACGGCACACCGATCCCGACCATGGTCGAGTTCCTGGATGCCCTGGAAGCCCACGACGAGACCGCCGGCCTGTGGACCCTGCTGCGCGTCCCCACGCTGATCGCCTGCGGTGACCACGACCTGCTGACACCGGACGAATACTCCCGCAAGATGGCGGCCTCGCTGCCGCAATCCGAGCTGGTCATCGTTCGCGGGGCCAGCCACCTCGCGCTGCTGGACAAGCCCGAGGCGATCAACGACGGGTTGGTCCGGCTGGTCAAGCGGGCCACCCCGGGCCGCGTCGCCCTGGCTGCCCGGTGGATGCGGGAAAGGCTGCGGCGCCGTGGCTAGCCAGGCGGATGACTCGGGCACGGCCACCCTCGAACGGGTCGAGGACACCGTCGCCCTGGGGTCTCGGCTGGGCGAGCAGCTGAAGGCGGGTGACGTCGTGGTGCTCACCGGCCCGCTCGGCGCGGGAAAGACCGTCCTGGCCAAGGGGATTGCCGCGGCGATGGACGTCGACGGCCCGGTCACCTCGCCGTCGTACGTGCTGGCGCGGGTGCACCCGCCGCGGCGGCCGGGGACACCGACGATGATTCATGTCGACATGTACCGGCTTTTGGACCACGACGGCGCCGACCTGCTCGGCGAGCTCGACTCGCTCGACCTCGACACCGACCTCGACGGCGCGGTGGTGGTCGTGGAGTGGGGCGAAGGCATCGTCGAGCGCCTCGCCGAGCGGCACCTCGACGTTCGTCTGGAACGCCTCAGCGGTTCGGACGTGCGGATCGCCTCGTGGCAGTGGGTCCGGTCGTGAGTATCGTTCTGGCGCTCGACACCGCGACCCCGGCCGTGACGGCCGGGATCGTGCGGCGCGACGACCTGAGCGTGCTGGCCGAGCGGGTCACCGTCGACGCCCGGGCGCACGCCGAACGGCTGACCCCGAACGTGGTGGCCGCCCTCGCCGACGCGGGGCTGACGATGAGCGATCTGGAGGCCGTCGTGGTCGGCTGCGGCCCCGGCCCGTTCACCGGCCTGCGGGCCGGAATGGCGACCGCATCCGCCTACGGACACGCGCTGGACATCCCGGTGCGCGGCGTGTGCAGCCTGGACGCGATCGGGGTGCGGACCACCGGCGAGACGCTGGTGGTCACCGACGCCCGGCGGCGCGAGATCTACTGGGCCCGTTACCGCGACGGGTTCCGGATGGAAGGACCCGGGGTCAACGCCCCGGCCGACGTCGACCCCGGCCCGGCCCAGGCGGTGGCCGGCTCGAAGGAGCACGCCGCCCTGTTTGGATTGCCGCACCGCGGGCCCGTCTACCCCACGCCGGCCGGGCTCGTCGCCGCGGTGCCCGACTGGTCGCAGCGCCCGCTGCCGTTGGTGGCGCTGTATCTTCGCCGCCCGGACGCCAAGCCGATGGCGGCGCGGCAGTGACCGCCACCCGTGAGCCCGTGACGCTCGGCGCGCTTACCGCCGCCGACGCGACTCGCTGCGCCGAGCTGGAACGCCAACTGTTCGACGGCGACGACCCGTGGCCCGCCGCGGCGTTCAACCGGGAACTGGCCAGCCCCCACAACCATTACGTCGGCGCGCGCGCCGGCGGCACCCTGGTCGGGTACGCCGGAATCTCGCGGCTGGGCCGCACCCCGCCGTTCGAGTACGAGGTCCACACCATCGGCGTCGACCCCGAGTATCAGGGACAGGGCATCGGGCGCCGGTTGCTCGACGAGCTGCTGGTCTTCGCCGACGGGGGCGTCGTCTTCCTGGAGGTGCGCACCGACAACGAGGCGGCCATCGGGCTGTACCGCAGCGTGGGCTTCGAACAGATCGGCCTGCGCAGGCGCTACTACCGCGCCAGCGGCGCCGACGCCTACACGATGCGCCGGGGGGCCCGCTGATGAGGACGATTCTGGCCATCGAAACCTCTTGCGACGAAACGGGAGTCGGCATCGCCCGGCTGGACGCCGACGGCACCGTGACGCTGCTGGCCGACGAGGTGGCCTCCAGCGTCGACGAGCACGTCCGCTTCGGCGGCGTGGTCCCGGAGATCGCCTCCCGGGCGCACCTGGAGGCCCTCGGCCCCGCCATGCGCCGCGCGCTAGAGGCGGCCGGCGTGCGCAAGCCCGACATCGTCGCCGCCACGATCGGGCCCGGCCTGGCCGGCGCGCTGCTGGTGGGCGTGGCTGCCGCCAAGGCCTATTCGGCCGCGTGGGGGGTGCCGTTCTACGCCGTCAACCACCTGGGCGGGCATCTGGCCGCCGACGTCTACGAACACGGGCCGCTGCCCGAATGCGTGGCGCTGCTGGTGTCCGGTGGACACACCCACCTGCTGCACGTGCGTTCGCTCGGCGAACCGATCGTCGAGCTCGGCAGCACCGTGGACGACGCAGCCGGCGAGGCCTACGACAAGGTGGCCCGTCTGCTGGGGCTGGGCTACCCGGGCGGCAAGGTGCTCGACGACCTGGCCCGCAGCGGCGACCGCGACGCGGTCACGTTCCCGCGCGGCATGACGGGACCGGGCGACGACCCGTACTCCTTCAGCTTCTCGGGGCTCAAGACGGCCGTCGCCCGCTACCTGGAGAGCCACCCGGACGCGGTGAACGCCGACGTGGCCGCGGGGTTCCAGGAGGCCGTCGCCGACGTGCTGACCATGAAGGCCGTGCGCGCCGCGACGGGGCTCGGCGTCTCGACCCTGCTGATCGCCGGCGGCGTGGCCGCCAACTCGCGGCTGCGGGAGCTGGCGGAGCAGCGGTGTGCGGCGGCCGGGCTGACGCTGCGGATCCCCCGCCCCCGGCTCTGCACCGACAATGGGGCAATGATCGCGTCCTTCGCCGCGCACCTGGTGGCCGCCGGGGCGCGGCAGTCACCGCTGGACGCGCGCAGCGACCCCGGCCTGCCGGTGGTAAAAGCCCAGGTGACGTGATCGCTTATAGCGAATACCCGGTACGCAGCGGGCCGCCCTTGAGTGCTAGCACTCTCGTGTATAGAGTGCTAGGTGGCAATCGGCCAAACCCTGTGCCGGCACCCGCGACGACGGCGCTCGGGCACGGACGACTGCCGAATCCCTTGATAATTCTGGGGCACCCCGCCCCGGACCCGATCTAACTAGTGGAGGGCTCCAATCGTGGCGAAGGTGAACATCAAGCCACTCGAGGACAAGATTCTCGTGCAGGCCAACGAGGCCGAGACCACGACCGCGTCCGGTCTGGTCATTCCTGACACCGCCAAGGAGAAGCCGCAGGAAGGCACCGTCGTCGCAGTCGGTCCCGGCCGCTGGGACGAGGACGGCGAGAAGCGGATTCCGCTCGACGTCTCGGAAGGCGACACCGTCATCTACAGCAAGTACGGCGGCACCGAGATCAAGTACAACGGCGAGGAGTACCTGATCCTGTCGGCGCGCGACGTGCTGGCCGTCGTATCGAAGTAAGCACCGTGGCCCGCCCCGGCGATCCCCGCGCATGGCCGCGGGTGATTTCCGGGGCGGCGCCATTTGAACGTCGTGGTGATCGCAAGCGCGGCGGAGCCGGGCGAAGCGGGTCGCCACCATTTGAACGTCGTGGTGATCGCAAGCGCGGCGGAGCCGGGCGAAGCGGGTCGCCACCATTCAAACGAGGAGCCTGATGAGCAAGGTTATTGAGTACGACGAGACTGCGCGCCGCGCGATCGAGGCCGGCGTCAACGCGCTCGCCGACGCGGTGCGGGTGACCCTGGGGCCGCGCGGCCGGCATGTGGTGCTGGCCAAGGCCTTTGGCGGGCCCGCGGTCACCAACGACGGCGTGACCGTCGCGCGCGAGATCGAGCTGGAAGACCCGTTCGAGAACCTGGGCGCCCAGCTGGTCAAGTCGGTGGCCACCAAGACCAACGACGTGGCGGGCGACGGCACCACCACCGCGACCGTGCTGGCGCAGGCCCTGGTCAAGGGCGGCCTGCGCCTGGTTGCGGCCGGCGCCAACCCGATCGAGCTCGGCATCGGAATTTCGAAGGCGGCCGACGCGGCGTCCGAGGCGCTGCTGGCCGCGGCCACCCCGGTGTCCGGCAAGGACGGCATCGCTCAGGTGGCGACGGTGTCGTCGCGTGACGAGAGGCTCGGCGAGCTGGTCGGCGAGGCGATGACCAAGGTCGGTGCCGACGGCGTGGTCAGCGTCGAAGAGTCCTCGACCCTGAGCACCGAGCTGGAGTTCACCGAGGGCGTCGGCTTCGACAAGGGTTTCCTGTCGGCGTATTTCGTCACCGACTTCGACGCGCAGGAAGCCGTGCTGGACGAGCCGCTGATCCTGCTGCACCAGGAGAAGATCAGCTCGCTGCCCGACCTGCTGCCCATGCTGGAGAAGGTCGCCGAGTCGGGCAAGCCGCTGCTGATCATCGCCGAGGACATCGAGGGTGAGGCCCTGGCCACGCTCGTGGTCAACTCGATCCGCAAGACGCTCAAGGCGGTTGCGGTCAAGGCGCCGTTCTTCGGCGACCGGCGCAAGGCCTTCCTCGAGGACCTGGCGGTGGTGACCGGCGGGCAGGTGATCAACCCCGACGCCGGCCTGCTGCTGCGCGAGGTCGGCACCGATGTGCTGGGCTCGGCCCGGCGTGTGGTGGTCAGCAAGGACGACACCATCATCGTCGACGGCGGCGGCTCCAAGGACGCGGTCGACGCGCGCATCAAGCAGCTGCGCGCCGAGATCGAGGCGAGCGACTCCGACTGGGACCGCGAGAAGCTGCAGGAGCGGCTGGCCAAGCTGGCCGGCGGCGTGGCCGTGATCAAGGTGGGGGCCGCGACCGAAACGGCGCTCAAGGAACGCAAGGAAAGCGTCGAGGACGCGGTCGCGGCGGCCAAGGCCGCCGTCGAGGAGGGCATCGTCGCGGGCGGCGGCTCGGCCCTCATCGGGGCACGCAACGCGCTGAAGGAGCTGCGCGGATCGCTGTCCGGCGATCAGGCCGCCGGCGTCGACGTGTTCGCCGAGGCGCTGGCCGCGCCGCTGTACTGGATCGCCACCAACGCCGGCCTGGACGGCGCGGTTGCGGTGAGCAAGGTCAGCGAGTTGCCGGCCGGGCACGGGCTCAACGCGGACAAGCTCACCTACGGCGACCTGATCGGCGACGGCGTGATCGACCCCGTCAAGGTGACCCGGTCCGCGGTGGTCAACGCGGCGTCGGTGGCGCGCATGGTGCTGACCACCGAGACCGCAATTGTCGAGCATGTACCACAGGATGCTGACCACGGCCACGGTCACCACCACGGCCACGCTCACTAACAAAGCTCTGATGGAACGCCCCCGGGTTGAGCGCCCGGGGGCGTTTCGTTTGTCGTGCCGTGTCGGCGCGGATAGCCATCCGGTGGGTCGTCAAGCGTAATGCTGGAAAGGGGATCGAGACGGACGGTCCGTGTTCCCGATCCGGCGCGTGTCGGCCGTGTCGGGACGCCTAACTGCCCACTAGGCTGCTTCGACTACTAGGTGAGGGACGGTGACCTTCGGAGACAATCCCCTCCCCGTGCCGGAAAGGGTGTTAAGGAAATTGGAAGGGCATTGGCCATGAATGCGGACATGCCTGACCTCGGGGCGCTCTACCTTCGTCATCGCGACGCGATGCACAAGGTGGCGGCATCGGTCTTGCGGGAAGTCGGGCTCGCATCCCAGGCAGGAGATGCAGTGCACGACGCGATTGTGTCGATCATGGCCTCACCGCCGAATCATGTGCAGAACTGGGAAGCGTTGCTGGTCACCGCAGCTAAGAGGAAGGCGCTGGACAGAATTAGGTCTGCCGATGTCCGACGCGCTGGCCCTGAGTTCACGGAGTCAGTTCATGACCAAATCGACGACGATGTCGACATAGCTGAAGATGTCGCTACCGAAGTCGACCGTAAGGATCGCGCCGCCGTCGCGTGGGATTCGCTATCGGTTCTGGACGATCGTCATCGGAAGGTGGTCTGGGACATTGCGGCGCTGGAACGACCCAGGAACGAGGTTGCGTCCGAACTCGGCGTCACCCCTGGGCGTGTTAGTCAGATGATGAGTGAGGCACTGGCACGTCTTCGACAAGAGATAAACCGAAGGGAGGAGGGAAACGATGAATGACGACGAACGCGATCGGCTGATTGCGGAGCTGATTGCGAAGCCGCACGAACGTAAGCGGATTTTGCACGACACTGTGCTGAACGCTCAGGAGCGTGAATACCTTACAGCTCTTGTCGACACCGCTGACTTGCTGTGGCTCTCCGCCCATGGTGCTCCACCTCTGGCAGACGATCCCATAGCGGCGATGCTCGGACTGATCCCTGATCGAGAGTGCACCCTCGACTCCAAGGCACTGACTAAAGCTAGGAAGCGTGTTGGGCTGACGGTCAGTGACCTCGCCAAGAGTCTGCGTGAACGAGGTTGGGAGTTCCAAAAGGGCGACGTATTCCGCTGGGAAACACGATCGGCGGCAGATGTAGCCCCTGCGGTTGTCCAAGCGATCGCCGACATCCTCGGATGGCCGGTTGAGGGCTTGATCGTCGCATCGGCTTCAACTTCTGCTGCAGTCCAACTTGCTAAAGTCCGGCAGCACCCGCTATTCGAACAGCTCGTCGACCGTTGGGCGCGTATCCAACACGTCTCGCCTGCGGTTGCAGCCGCGGCACTCGAGACCCGCATGGCAGCGACAGTGCATCGAGGCGAACGGCCAGATACAGACCAGTTGCTAAATGCCTTGGCGGCGTTGGTCACTTCCGTCGAGCAAGCCAATGAGAAATGAAGCCGGGTGTGACCCTCGAAGATTGTGTAGAACAGGCGTTTTCGTTAGTACCCACCGATGTCCGTGCGCGATTCGCTGCCGAGCCAATTAAGGCGCTGCAGTCGGATTTTGGACTAACGGTTCAAGCGGTCGAGCATCTGGTCAATACCCGCGAGGATGGCGGAGCGTGCGATGGCATCTCATTTCTTGAGGACGGTGTCATCCTCTATGCTCCAACACCCGCGAGTCGGCGGGAGAACTTCACGCTGGCCCACGAACTCGGGCACTGGCTCGCGGAAAACGCGCCAGACGTCTACGACTGGCTCGCGAATCAGGACGATCCCGGTCGACTACTCGAGACTGTGTGCGACCGGATCGCCCAGCGTCTGTTGCTTCCGGATAGCGCTGCAGAGACAGTGATTGGCTCCGGACCTGTCAGAGCACAGCACCTGATCGATCTGTATTCCGTGACCAATGCGAGCAGACCGGTGTGTGCGATCGCTTTGGCCAAACACCTGCCGGGTCTAGGAGCGATCGCCATCATCGATCGCTATGGAGGCGCCGTCACTCATTCGAGCGTCAATCCCGACCCGGAGCATGGCTGGCCTACCGTCTTTCCGTGGCGCAACCAGCGACTAGACGGTACCCACCCGCTCCTCCGCTTATCAGCCGGGTCGTCGATGTCGCGACGTCTTACTTGGAGCACGCCCTGGAGCACACAGGCCGAGTTCTACGTAAACGTGCTCGCTGATGAAAAGCGGATTATTGCGGTGTTTTCGGATGCCGATCTCTGGGGAATCGAGCAGTTCCATCCCGGCCTCGACCGCGACTTCGTCACCCGGCCATTGCTCACCGGGTACTGCTGCGGAGCGTCATTCGAGCGTAGGGGCTTTCCGTGCTCGGAGTGTCAGCAGCCGTACTGTCCGCAATGCGGCGACTGTCGTTGCGATCGAGATGCCAAGCGAGAAGTGATGTGCGACCGTTGCTTCCTTCGGTTCCAACCCCACCTCGTCGTCGGAGGGCTGTGTGTGGATTGTCGTTCCTGAGTCCTAACTCTGGATGCCGCTACCTCGACTACCTATTGAGAGCCCCCGGCTAAGCGGACCAGGGCTGTCGGGACGGAGGTGAGATACGTGGCCAAGAACACCGGCAAGGGACATCGCGTGGGAGCAGTCAAGTCTCGAAGCGAGTTCAAACGCGGGAGCACGTGGTTCAAGCGCGACACGAAAACAGGCCGCATTCTCGACGGCAGCCCCGATCAGCACAAGGGCGTCCGTAACGAGAAGTAACCGGGGTCGAGACGGGCGGCGCGCTGCGCCGCCTGTCTGCCTCGAAACTTTCATCTGGATTGATTCTTTAGCTCGATTACCCCAAGGAGACAACATCGTGAGCGCATTGCTCATTGGCTACGACCTGAACAAGCCTGGACAGGACTACGACAAGCTGTTCGAGAAAATCAAGGGACTTGGTGCGTGGTGGCATTACCTCGATTCGACGTGGATCGTCGACACCACGCTGACGCCCCGCGAGGCCTTCGATGACATCAAACCGACACTCGATGACTCCGACCGCTTATTGATCGTGAACATTACGAGCGACACGTACACAGGGTTTTTGCCGCAGAACGCGTGGGACTGGCTTAACGCACACGTTTGACAAGAACACGCAACGACGTGCGATCTCGCATCGCCCCTCGCGGCTGATTCCTGGACATGATCGAATTAGGCTGTGGCACACGATGCTCCGCTTAATGCCCGTCAGGTTGAGGTTCTTCGCTGGGTCAGCGAGGGATGCCCGGGCGGGCGCTGGACGAACTCCATTTTCAAGACGACCGCCACAGCCTTGGAATGGCGAGGGCTCGTGTTGGTGGCGAAGCGGGGAGGCGTGTGGACGGCTACTGTCACTCCCGCCGGAACACACTATTTGGCGAACGGCCACTACCCCGTGGGTCACCGACTCCACCGAGTACGTCCTCCGCGTGCAGCGAGCCCGGATTCGCGCGGCACCGCGCCAGCGGAGCGGCCGAAAACGGCGGCGCCCGCTCGCCCGAAGCCAACACACCGCCTCGTGAACGACATCGTCAATGCGGGCGGACTACTTGAGCGAAACTTGCCGGACGACCAAACAAATTACCGGCACCTAGTGTCAATCATCAACCGTCGGCTGATGGCGCCTGATGGCCAGCAGGTCATCCTGCACGAATGGCTAAAGCCCGGCACCGTTGTTCTGCGGCTGTCGGGCGCGGCCGGCGATTGGCGCAGCGGTCCTCTGCCCGAACGGATCTCCAAATGGCACCCGGCGGTTGCCGATATCAGAGCCGAGAGACGTCTGGACCACATCAGCGCATCAATGCGGCCGCGAGCACTGAGGATTTTGCAGTCGCTCGCCCTGGAAGCCAGAGCCCGCGGGCACAGCGTGCGGGCATCGAAGCGGCCACACCAATATGGCTATGGCGAGCAGACCGGCGGCATTGTCGGTTGCCTGGTGTTCGAAGTCGGCGGCATACGGTGCGCGTTATCGATCACGGAACCGCAGGACCGAGTGGCACACGTCGCCACTGCTAAAGAAGTCGAAAAGACCAAGCGGGACACGTGGTATCGCATTCCGTCACACGATTACGTGAAGTCCGGCAGGCTGCATCTCACGATGGCGACGGACAGCGGCTACAGCGACAAGGTTAGATGGGCAGATAAGGGTGTGCTCAAGTTGGAGTCGCGGCTCTGTGACGTTATGCCGCTGTATGAACGGTGGGCGGCCGTTGACGCCGAGCGCAAAGAAGCCGAGCGACAACGCCAACTTGCGGCGCAGGAGCGCAGGGCGCAAGAGGATGAGCTTGCCCGCGCCGCCTACACGCAACAGGCTCTGGCCGATCAGCTAATCGCCGATCTGAATGCGTGGGAGCTTGTCGACAGGTTGCGCCAGTATCTCGGAGCAATGACCCATCGCGTTGCGAGCATCACGGAGGTGGAAGAGCGGTCCGCGGCGGTCGAGTGGCTGCGATGGTGCGAGCGGTACACAGCCAAGCAAGATCCATTTGCGAAGCCGATTAGGACTCCGACGATCAAGCCGCCGGGGTACAGCGACGTCCTTGAGTTTCGAAAACGCCTTGGATACGGCTCGGCCTTCTGATCGGTGCGTCAAACAGGCTTTCACCGGGAATGCAAGGTAGGCGAAGCACCGTGCGCCGTCGGCTCACCTCACCATGCGATCTACGCCACCTGATCCCACATGAAGTTCGAATATCCGGCGAAGCGCTGTTGTGACCTCTCGGCGGGGTAAGTTGGGCTCGATTCGGGAGGGTGTCCGTCGTTGACAGAGATCGAAAGCCTGCTCACGCAGGTGTGGAACCCTGGCACCCGTCCCCTCGCGGACGAAGCGTGGCGCTGTTATAACGCAGGTGCAATGCGGGCGAGTATTGCCGCGACGTGGACAGCGGTCACCGCCGACCTCATCGCGAAAGTCGGGTATCTGGCCGATGACGGGGAGCCTCGCGCCCGAGATGTTCGTGAGCAGTTGGACCGCACCCAACAGCGGGGGCTAACGGCCGACGGCGTGCGTTCTATGCAGGGCATCGAAGCCTCCCTGGTAGGGACGGCGTTAGAACTGGAGATCATCGATTCAATTGACCAGCGTGCGCTAGAACGGATTCGAGAAGACCGCAACCTGTGTGTGCATCCTTCACTACGTCCCTACAACGAGACCTACACGCCCTCACCCGAAGTTGCACGCGCGCATCTGTGGGTGGCGTTGGATACGGTGCTGATTCATCGGCCGACGCAGGGCCGCAAAATCATCGACCTCTACCGCAACTTCACATGTGCACAGTCCTTCGTTCCGACGGTCAATCACATTCAAAGCACGTATTTTGATCGTGTCCGCGCGGCGACTCGTCGGAATATCATCATTATCGCGGCGAAACACGCAGTCTTCGAACTCGATCCGGACGGCCGGCTGGATGCCAAGTTGTATGCGGACCGTTCGGCGGTTGTGTTGTCAGCCTTCGCGCTACGCGACCGCGGCCTGGTCCGCGACGCCATGGTCAGCCTGCGCGACCAGTTCCGCCAGCGTGGTCCAAACTTGCAAAGGCGGGTGCTGGGACGGCTTGGCGATCAAGACTACTTTTGGGACTTAACCGATGTGCCTCTAACCGACCACCTGAACGCGCTTGTGGGAGAGCCAATTCCGAGCATACGTACCGAGCCTTCTCTCGGAGAGACCGTGTCGTCGGTCCTTTCGCTAGTCGCAGTGGAGTCAGCACGTCAACGCCTGCCTGCTTTGGTGGATCAATTCGCCGGCCTACCACCACACCATCAGGCGAGTGTGATCGAAGCGCGGCCCGAACGTTACTTCGTCCCCGCGGTCATCGGGTTGTTGCGGGATGGTCGCGGCTATCGATTCGGCGAGCGGCTCGGGCAACTTCTGGTGAGGATGGCGCCATTTCTTACGCTAGGAGAGCTAGATGAAGCGTTGCAGGCCTGGTCGAGCAACGACCAGTGTTGGAACGCCGGGTCGATGCCGGATACCGCGGTGGATCTGTGCGAGGCTACCGCGCATCTGGGTCCGACGCGAGTGACCGCGTTTCGGGCGTTCCTTGAGCGTGTACGCGACCAGACCGACGAAGACGAGGATTTCTATACCTATCCCGGGCTTGAGGCAGCGGTCGACAGAGTCGAGTCCTTGAGGTGATCCGGCGTCTCCGCTGGGTGGTCGAAAATGGGCTTCGCGACCCTGAAACCCGTACACGATCGGGCTGCCGCATTACCGACCGGTCGGGGTGCCCGGGGGCAGGGTATGCCCCCTGGGGTACCCGCGCCGTGTGACCCGCCCCGCCAACATGCGTACCTGCCCTGTGGCGAGCCCCTACGCGAACCACCCGTAGGGCCCGCTGCCTCCGAGGGAGCCCGACGCCCAGCGAGGCGAGCAGGCAGCCTGCCTGCCCCGCTGCCCCTGTGCGCCCTGCACGCCCTGAGATGAATTGACCCGGCCCTGATGCGAGAGGCCCTACGCGGGGCCTTTGTCGTCCAGCGGAGCCCCCTCAAACGGATCGGCGAATCCGTTGTCCGGGTACACGAATCGGGGGTACCGCCCTGGGGGCGGCGGCTTCATCGAGCGCAGCTCACGCCAGATCGCGTCCTTATTCTCCCGATAGTGGTCCATCGCCTCTTGATGCTCCGGGCAGTACCAATTCCCCGGCGGCGCGGCCTCGCCGCACGGTCGCTCGTGTCTGCCGAGGCCCGTAGGGAAAGGGCACTCGGACTCGCCGGCCTCCCTGGCCTTCGCAGCTGCCATGCGATCTTCGAGAGTGCCGATGCGCTGCGCCTTTGCCTCTTCTTCGGCCGCTGTGGGATACCGACCCCAGCGGTAGGACTTGGTGCCCGTGCTGGTGAACCCGTTGATCCTGTCCACTTCGCCGTGCTCGTGGAGCAGTTTCAGCGCGTCGCGGGCTTTGTTGTCGTACGGGACGCCCGCGAGACGGGCTATCTCGCGGGTAGTCAGGAACTCCCCGAGAGGTAAGTTACCAATACACAATTTAAAGTAACTTAGCCTATCTTCCCTGGTCAGCTTAGTCACCCGATGCGATACAGGTATATCCCCCCTATCCCCCTGGGCACGGGTCGCACGCCACCCGAAGTTGAGCGTCCATAGCCGTGTCTTGCTACCTTTGTTCGCCCCGCTCCGTAGCCGGTGCTCGGCTACGTCGCGGACAGGGAAGTCGGGAGAGGCAGCGGCAGCGAGCCGCTGCATCGCCCGGTTGACCCGCATGTGACCGATGTCGATCAGATCGGCCACCGCGCGGCAAGGGCCGATCACCGGGTTGTGCCCGTCTCGCTCGGCCTTCGCGATGAGACCGAGCAACACGGCTTTGTCGTCTCCGTCCACCAGACCAGACTTGATGACCTCCCTACGGAGGTTAGCCGGGGCGGTCTGGTGCTTGATCTCGAACGTGGGTGAGAACGTCTTCTCGGCCCACTGCCACGCGCTGGAGAGCTTTGCGCCGGCCCGCTGGGGCCGGTAGCGGTTGCCGTCCGTGCAAAGGGACTCGATGATCCGGCTGCCCTCAGCGGCAGCCTCGAACTCGGGCATGCCCCAGCCTTTGTGCATACACCGCAGCGCGAACGCGCCCAACGCACCGAGCGGCTCCTTGCCGGACTCTCCGCTGAGCAGGCTGATGTCCTGCTCATCGAGCTCAGGTTGCTCGGTCATGCTATGTGTCCTGCGTGGTTTGGTCGATCATGGTGCGGGGTGCTGCGAGGTGACCAGCGCGGAGCAGCAGGAACGCGGATGCCCCTTGCTTGCCCATGCGGTAGGTGAACTCCCGGCGCTTCGGGTTCTAGCGTGCGTCGAAATGTCACGAATCCGTTTTACCCGCTGCGACACCAACTTGGGCATCCTCTGTTTGCCGCCGACGCGGCATCTTGCCCTGCTGGCCTCTAGCGACCACGCTGACCGCCGAATGCCTATCTGGGGTGCACTCATACTGGACACTGACGGAACTGCCGCAGAGTGTCCAACTAAAGCCCATTACACAATGTTTGACAGGCCGTCCACCCATATCTTAGAGTCCAGATTGACAATCATCGAGAGCAGAGGAGCGCAGCACGTGGGTCAGCGTGTCGGATACCGGCGAGTCAGCACCGTCGATCAGAACACAGATCGTCAGCTTGATGGTGCCGAGCTGGACAAGGTGTTCACCGATAAGGCCAGCGGGAAGGACGCCAATCGTCCTGAACTCGCACGGGCGCTGGAGTACGTGCGGGACGGTGACACTCTCGTGGTCCACTCGATGGACCGTCTAGCCCGCAACCTGGAAGACCTGCTACGGCTGGTCCGTGAACTTACCGGCCAGGGCGTCAAGGTCGAGTTCGTCAAGGAGAACCTGACGTTCGCCGGTGATGATTCGGCGATGAGCACGCTCCTGCTGTCGATGCTCGGAGCGGTCGCAGCGTTCGAACGGTCGATGATCTTGGAGCGCCAGCGGGAAGGAATCGCCCTCGCCAAGGCTGCGGGCAAATACAAGGGCCGGAAAGCGGCCCTCACCGATGAGCAGGCCGACGCTCTTCGTGTTCGTCTGGCAGCGGGGGAGTCCGTTACCGCACTGGCCAAAGAGCTCGGTGTGAGCCGCCAGACGGTCTACAACTACGCTGCATGACCTCGTCACATCGGAAAGGCAACGGCGCCTTCGATGGTCGGCTTAGCCGCCAGTTGCGGATGATGACAGCGACTAACTCTGATCAGGTCGCCGCTTGGCGTTCCACGACTACCAGGACCGCCCGCTCTTCCTCCTGGCGTCTGCGCCGGAAAGTCAGCAGATGTCAGTCGTGGGCTGTATAAAGTTCGGTTCGGTCCGTACGTGCAAAGGGGGTACTTCCGTGATCACCGGCGAGTTGAGAAGCAAGGTTGACCGCGTCTGGGACGCCTTCTGGTCGGGAGGCATCTCCAACCCTCTGGAAGTCATCGAGCAGATCACTTACCTGCTCTTCATCCGCCGGCTCGACGATCTCAACATCCTCGCCGAAAAGAAGGCCAATCGCATCGGGAAAGCAGAGGGCATCATTTTTGGCCCAGACCAACAGAATCTGCGTTGGTCAGTGTTCAAGCACGACGAACCGGCCTTGATGTTCAAGACAGTGGGCGAGAAGGTGTTCCCCTTCCTTCGGACCCTCGGCGGCGATGGGTCGAACTACGGCGAGCACATGGAAGGTGCACGGTTCACGATCCCAACCCCACAGCTGTTGTCGCGAGTGGTGGACATGCTCGACGACATCCCGATGGCCGACCGGGACACCACCGGCGACCTGTATGAGTACTTGCTGGCCAAGATCGCCACCGCCGGTGTCAACGGCCAGTTCCGTACGCCGCGCCACATCATCAAGCTGATGGTCGAAATGGTTGCCCCGCAACCGGCTGACGAGATCTGCGACCCCGCCTGCGGCACCGCAGGCTTTCTGGTGGCCGCCGCCCAGTACATGCGCGAGCAGCATCCCGAGGTTCTGACCGGCGCCGCCGAGCGCCGCCACTTCCACCACAGCATGTTCCACGGCTACGACTTCGACGGCACGATGCTCCGCATCGGCAGCATGAACATGCTGCTGCACGGCGTTGAGGCTCCCGACATCCGCTACCGGGACTCCCTATCCGAAGGAGCCAGCGGCGACACAGACAAGTACACCCTGATCCTGGCCAACCCTCCCTTCGCCGGAAGCCTCGACTACGAGGCGACCTCCAAAGACTTGCAGCGGGTGGTAAAGACTAAGAAGACTGAGCTGCTCTTCCTCGCACTGTTTCTCAAGCTGCTGAAGCCTGGTGGTCGCGCAGCTGTAATCGTTCCGGATGGTGTCCTGTTCGGGTCCTCGACGGCTCACAAGGCGATCCGGCGCATCCTGGTCGAGGATCAGAAGCTCGATGCTGTTGTGAAACTGCCCTCAGGGGTCTTCCGGCCCTACGCCGGGGTCTCCACCGCCATCCTGTTATTCACCAAGACCAACTCCGGTGGCACCGATGACGTCTGGTTCTACGATGTGCAGGCCGATGGATTCTCCCTCGACGACAAACGCACTCCCATCGAGACCAACGACCTGCCTGACGTTCTGGCCCGCTGGAATCAGCACACCACCACGGAGCGGGATCGGGCGCGCACCGACCAGTCCTTCTGCGTGCCCAAGGCCGACATCGTCGCCCAGGGTTACGAGCTGTCGCTCAACCGCTACAGAGAACTCGTCCACGACGACGTAGAACACCCAGCACCGCTTGAGATCATCGCTGACATCGAAAAGCTGGAGGGCGAGATTCAGCAGGGCCTCACCGACCTGAAGGCAATGCTCTCGTGACCCTGCTCGGGGAACTACTTGTCGACGCCCAGCCTGGATTCGCCTGCGGTCGCGAGGAGACCGATGGCGTCTTCCAGTTCCGGATGAACAACATCACCAAGGCGTCTTCCCTGGACCTTTCGGTGCGGCGACGTGTCCCACTGGACGCCCACAAGAAGATTTCGACTTTCTTTGTGGCGCAGGACGATGTCCTCTTTAACGCCACGAACAGCCCCGATAACGTTGGAAAGTCCGTGCTGATCCCTGAACTCGATGAAAAGGCAGTGTTTAGTAACCACTTCATTCGCCTCCGAGTGGACAGGGAAGCGCTCATCCCGGCATACCTTTGGCGTTGGCTTCAATGGAAGTACCAAGCAGGACTCTTTCGCTCAATGTGTCGTCAGTGGGTCAACCAGGCGACAGTGAGTCGCGAATCGCTCCTGCAGCTAGAGATCTCGCTGCCGCCGCTGGATGAGCAGCGGCGGATCGCCGTGACCCTCGACCTTGCCGACGGCATTAGGGTCAGACGTCGGCAAGTGCTTAACCACCTCGAACACCTCGCACAGTCCACCTTCTTTCAAATGTTCGGTGACCCGATGAAGACAGGTGACGATTCACGACCCCTCGGTGCGGTCTGCGATGTGATCACAGGCAACACACCGAGTCGTTCAGACCCCGCGAACTACGGTGATGGAATCGAGTGGATAAAATCCGACAACCTTGGCGGCACTATCGCGACTCGCTCCGAAGAGCACCTCACAGCCATCGGGAGGAACAAGGCAAGAATCGTGCCAGCGGGATCTGTACTTGTGACATGTATCGCGGGTAGCCCGAACAGCATTGGAAAAGCGTCGCTGGTCGACCGTGAGGTGGCATTTAATCAGCAGATCAATGCTGCAGTTCCCGGACCGACTGTCAATGGCCGGTTCCTGCTGGAGCAGTTGAAGGTAGCCCCTCGACTTGTTAGGCAGCAGTCGACAGGTGGCATGAAAGGCCTAGTGAGCAAATCAAACTTCGCCTCGATTCGGATTCACGTTCCCCCTCTGAGTTCTCAGGGGCGGTTCGTTGAGATTGCGAAGGAAATCGACACGTTGCGGGAGCGGCAGACGGAAGCATTAGCCCACGGGGACGATCTTGTCCGGTCGCTTCAAGGCCGTGCATTTTCAGGGCAGCTGTGAGGATCGAGTCCACAATGTCCAACTTCGTATTCCTTGGGATGGTCGATTGGGCCGAGATGCAAAGCGATTGCGTCCGTGCCGAGAACTACTGCATCAGTGATCCACGCTCGGCGTGTTTCTACAGCCGTCGGGCGGCCGAGCACCTCGTCGATTACCTGTATGACGTTCTACGACTGCCGATTCCGTATCAGGATGATCTCTCGGCTCGGATCAACGATCCGAAGTTCAAGGCCAAGACGGGGATGGGCATTGCGGCGAAGCTGAACCTAATCCGCAAGCTGGGTAACCATGCAGTGCACGACCAGAAGCCGATCCCGCCTCGGGCGGCTTTGGATGCGCTGCGGGAGTTACACCATGTGATGGTGTGGGCTGCCTTCCACTATTCGGCCAATCCGCAGGCAGTGCCGCTGAAGGCGGTCTTTGATCCTGCGCCGTCGAAGAAGGCTGCCCCCCTGACCCGCGAGGAAGTTGCTCAGCTCGCCAAGAAGTTTCAGGAGCAAGACGAAGCCCACGCCAATGCGCTCGCGGAGAAGGACGAGCTGGCGGCAGCCAAGGATGCCGAGATCGCCGAGCTGCGTGAGCAGATCACGAAGGCGCAGGCCGCTAACCAGGCCGTGGATGATCGTGATTACTCCGAAGCCGAGACCCGGGACCGGTTCATTGATGTGCTGCTGGCTGAGGCAGGCTGGCCCCTGGCCGACGAGAAGGACCGGGAGTTCCCGGTCAGTGGCATGCCAACCCCTGACGGCATCGGATTCGTCGATTACGTCCTGTGGGGCGGTGACGGTCTACCGCTAGCACTCGTGGAGGCCAAGCGGACGACCAAAAGTCCACAGTTGGGGCAGCAGCAGGCCAAGCTGTACGCCGACTGCCTGGAGTCCATGTACGGCCGTCGTCCGGTGATCTTCTACACCAACGGCTACGAACACTGGTTGTGGGACGACGCTGGCGGGTATCCGCCGCGTGAGGTCCAGGGCTTCTACACCAGCAATGAGCTGGAACTACTGATCCATCGCCGTCACAGCCGAAAGCCGTTGGCGGAAACTGTGATCGACTCGGCGATTGTTGAGCGCCACTACCAGCACCATGCGATTCGGGCGATTGATGAGGCGTTTACGTCAAAGCAGCGTCAGGCCCTGCTGGTGATGGCCACCGGGGCAGGTAAGACCCGTACCGTGATCGCGTTGGTAAAGCAGTTGATGCAGGCCGGGTGGGTCAAGCGGGTGCTGTTCCTGGCTGACCGCACCGCTTTGGTGGTGCAAGCCACCAACGCCTTCAAGGCTCATCTCCCTGATGCCACAACGGTGAACCTGCTCACCGAAAAGGTTGCTGATGGCCGTGTATACGTATGCACCTACCCGACGATGATGAACTTGATAAACGACAGTGATTCTGGCACGCGGGTTTTCGGTCCGGGCTACTTCGACCTGGTGGTCATCGACGAGGCTCACCGGTCGGTGTATCAGAAGTACCGGGCGATCTTCTCGTGGTTCGACTCGCTGCTGGTTGGGCTGACGGCGACCCCGAAAGACGAGGTCGACCACAACACTTACCGGCTGTTCCATCTTGAGGACGGGGTGCCCACCGATGCCTACAGCCTTCAGGACGCGGTCAACGAAGGCTTCCTTGTCCCCGCAGTCGGGGTCTCGGTCGGGACGAAGTTCCTACGCCAGGGCATCAAGTACGCCGATCTGTCCGAGGAGGAGAAGGACGAGTGGGACACCCTGGAATGGGGTGAGAACGGCCCGCCCGATGAAGTGTTCTCCGATGAGATCAACCGGTTCCTGTTCAACGAGGACACCGTCGACCAGGTGCTGGCAACCCTGATGGACAAGGGGCACAAGGTCTGCGACGGCGATCGGCTGGGCAAAACCATCATCTTCGCCAAGAACCAGCGCCACGCCGAGTTCGTAGCGCAGCGGTTCGACATCCAATACCCGGAATACGCGGGGTCTTTCGCCCGCGTCATCACCCACGGGGTGTCGTATGCCCAGAACCTCATCGACGACTTCTCCACCCCGGAGAAAGCACCGCACATAGCGATCTCGGTGGACATGCTCGACACCGGCATTGACGTGCCCGAAGTGGTCAACCTGGTCTTCTTCAAGCCCGTGCGGTCCAAAACCAAGTTCTGGCAGATGATCGGGCGCGGTACCCGGCTACGGCCTGACCTGTTCGGCCCCGGCAAGGACAAAACCAACTTCTACGTGTTCGACTTTTGCGGCAACCTCGAGTATTTCAGCCAGAACCTCCCCGGCTCGGAAGGCTCGCTGCAGAAGTCGCTGAACCAGCGGCTATTCGAGACCCGGCTCGGGTTGATAACCGCGCTAGACCATACTTGTCCACCCAAAGAACCCGATCCGACTGCGGGACAAGGCACCGAGACCGAACGCGGCCTGCGTGTCGACATCGCCTGGAGCCTGCACCAAACCGTCGTCGGAATGAACTTGGACAACTTCCTGGTCCGGCCGCACCGCAAGCTGATCGAGACGTATGCGGCATGGCCGTCCTGGTCCGCCTTGACCATCGAGGCCGCTGGTGACGTTTCCGAGCATCTCGCCGGGCTTCCCTCCAGCTTCAAGGATGACGACGAGGACGCCAAGCGGTTCGACCTGTTGATCCTGCGCCGCCAACTGGCCCAGCTCCAAGGCGATGCGGTGGCCGCCGAACGTCTCCGAGAGCAGGTCCAAGAGATTGCGACCGGCCTGCTTGGGCAGACCGGGATCCCGTCCGTGGTCACCCAGCTGGAGCTGCTGGACGAGGTCGCCAGCGACGAGTGGTGGGTAGACGTCACCCTGCCCATGCTTGAAGTCGCCCGCCGCCGGCTGCGCGGGCTACTGCAGTTCCTACCAAGGACCGAGAAGAACTATGTCTACACGTCGTTTCAGGACGAACTCACCGAGTCGGCCGAAGTGGACCTTCCCGGCGTCACACCGGGAACGAACTGGCAACGCTTCCGCGCCAAAGCTGCCGCCTACCTCAAGCAGCACCCAGACCACGTCGCCTTGCAGCGGTTACGCCGTAACAAGGCGCTGACGCCTGAAGACCTTCAGGCGCTTGAACAGATGCTGCTAGACAGCGGGGCAGGCGATACGGACACCATCAACCAGGCCAAAGACGAATCCCACGGTCTGGGACTATTTATCCGCTCGCTTGTTGGCCTAGACCACCAAGCCGCGCTGGAAGCGTTCACCGACTACCTCGACGGAACCACCTTCAGCGCCAACCAGATTCACTTCATCAACCTCATCGTCGATGAACTCACCAACAACGGGGTCGTGGAACCAGCCCGTCTGTACGAATCGCCGTACACGGATCTCGCTGCCACGGGGCCGGAGTCGATGTTCCCTGAGCCCGACGTCGACAACATCGTCAACATACTTAACACCGTGAAAGCCAATGCGTTACCTGTGGGCGCCGCGTAGGAACATCACTGCCATTCGCCCCTTCGGATCGCGCGACGACGAACGAAAAGCGATCCGAGCCGACGGTGCCGAGTGGCGCTCCATATTGTGCGCTGCGAGCTGGAACTCTTGGTCTCCGATGGTTTGGGGTTCGATCTCAGGTGTCAAACTTTCCAACCGTAGAACTCTGCCGCCGCAGCTTCTTGCTCGTCGGTGAGGACGGTGGTGGCAACCGTCTCCCCGTTCTTGAAGTGGATCACATAGTCCTGGCCGTTGACCTCGACACCGGCAATGCCGGTCTCATGCATGGTGGCAAAGGTCTTTTGCCACTCGGCCACCGGACCTTTGGCAATCATCTGCTCAGTGAGTTGTTCCAGGTTTCCGAGGTCCAGATAGAACCGCTCACGGTCGAAGGTCAGTCGTACGTTCATCGAGCGGAGCCAGACATTACGAGCGGTAACGTCCTGAGCCTCCCACCAGTCCGCGAACCTCTGGCCGGTGCCGTTCCAGGTCCACCCCGCAGGCTTCACAGCCTCAGCGGACAGCTCAGCCTGTCTAGCGGCCAGAGCCGCGATGCGGGCATCCAATCGAGCACGCTGTGGCGTGCCCCTGGTGAAAACACCAAGCCCGAGCTGGTCGGTGAGATCCGCTAGGGTGGCATCTAACTCGGCCAGCTCAGCGGAGTGGTCCGAGCCCGAATCCCACACTCGCTCAAGCCGTTCGGACTCCCCGAGCAGGCGCAGGATGATCCCTTCGACCAGTTGATCAGCCTCAGCCACCGCGAACGTCCGATTGCCGCAGTTGACGATGCGCGGGTCCGTGTTGCTCCTGGGAAGCGTGCTGCACCGGTACCGGGCAGCCTTGCCGCTGGAGCCTCCGCTGTAGCGGTAGGCGGGCTCGCCGCATTTGGGGAGACCGCAGTAGACGACCCGCAGCAGCAACGAGGTGCTGCGCTCCGTCGGCTGCCCGGTCCTGGCGCGAGCCGTCAGCTCGACCTGGACCCTGTCGAACACTTCTCGCTCAAGAATCGGGGTTGCCCGGATCAGCGGAGACCCGTCGTCGCCACGCACCGACTTGCCCTCGGCTGTCGTGACATGCCCGAGCATCGCCTCAGATTTCAAAGACCGCTTGAGCGTGGTCATGTTCCAAGCCAGGCCCTTGGAGGGCCGACCCTGCGACATCGCAAATGCATCCTTCGGCGTCGGGATACCTCTATTGGTCAGGTCGTTGGCGATCCGCTGGATCGGCTCGCCGTCGAGTACGCGGGCCACCACGTCGTGGATCACCTGGACCTGATCGGGGTCCTGGACGAGCCGCCAGACCCCCTCATCGTCCCGCTGGGGAACGTAGCCCCACGGTGGCTTGCTGCCTCGGTACTTGCCGGCCTTGATGTTGTGCTGTGCAGCGGAGCGGTTACGCTCCGAGATCGCTTCCAGCTCCATCTGGGCCACGGTGCCGAGCAGGGCGATGAGCACGGCTGCGAAGGGGGTGGACATGTCGAAGTGGGGCTCGGTGGCTGACACGACGAGCTTGTCATGGTCCTCTGCCCATGCCACGAGCTGCTGAAGGTGGCGTACCGACCGGGTGAGCCGGTCGACACGGTAGACCACGATCACGTCGAACTCGTCCCGGCGGTCGTGTAGCCACTGGGCCAGGTTGGGCCGCTTCTTGCGGTCGAACGGGTCGACCGACCCGGATACGTCCAAGTCCTCGGCTGTCCCGGCTACCGTGTAGCCACGCTGGGCACAGAGCTGCTGGCAATCCGCGAGCTGGCGTTCAGGGGAAGTCGTTTCGAGCGTCACCCGGCTCAAGCGGATCACCAGGAGCGCACGTTTGGCCATGTGGTACATCTTGCACCACCGAGACGGCGATCGTCGACAAGCCCGCCGACGAGCACGACGACCACGGCCACGGCCACGGCCATCACCACCACTAGTCGGTAGATCAGCGAGGCCCCCGTATCCCCTTCGGAACGGGGGCCTTCGCTTTGGCCTCGCCGCGGCCTCCCGAAGGCTAGTCCGATCGCCCCGGAGCAGATAGTATCAATCGATACAGTATGATCTGAAACGGAAATTGGAACCAGTGTAGGTAGGCGACCATGGACGTATACGAGGCAGTCACAAGCCGACGGGCGGTGCGCGGATTCACCGACCAGCCCGTTCCGAGAGATGTGCTGGAGCGTGTGCTGTCCGTTGCGGCATGGTCGCCTTCGGGGTCGAACATCCAGCCGTGGAACTCGTACGTGGTGACCGGAACGCTGCTGGACGAGCTCAAGACGCGCGCCGTCGAGCGCGTCGCCCACGGCGATCCCTGGGACGAGCGGGAGTACCAGATGTACCCGCCCGCAATGAAGTCGCCGTACAGCGACCGCCGGTCCGCCTTCGGCAAGGAGCGGTACAGCGCGCTCGGCATCGCGCGCGAGGATTGGGAGGCACGCCAGAGGGCGGCCATCGCGAACTGGAACTGTTTCGGTGCCCCTGCCGCGCTGTTCTGCTACATCGACCGCGACCTTGGCGTGGCCCAGTGGGCCGATGTCGGCATGTATTTGCAGACGATCATGCTGCTACTACGCGCGGAGGGGTTGCACAGCTGCCCACAGATGGCGTGGTCGCAGGTCCGCGAAACAGTCGCGGAGGTCCTGTCCCCGCCGGATGGACTGATCCTGTTCTGCGGCATGTCGATCGGGTTCGAGGACCCGGCGGTGAAGTATGCGCGCACGGGCCGGGCACCGCTGGATGAGACGGTCACATTCGTCGACGACGAGTCGGCCGGTCCCCGCAAGGTTGAACATTCCATCCGGGCCGAGTCCGGTGTTCGCATTGGATGAAGGATGCGCGCACGATGACCGGTGACGCTTCTGGGCATGCCACCCCCGCGCGTGCGACCGACCGCCCCGGCGATCCGTCGCCATTCGCTCTCGGCTTGCTTCTGCGCCGGGCGCACTGGCGCGCAGCCGCGGTGATGTCGGAGGCGCTTCGGCCCCTGGACATCGATTTGCGACATTTCGCCGTGCTGCTCGTCCTCGTCAACCGCGGGCCCACGGAGCAACGGGACCTGGTCGAGGCGACGGGTTCGGACAAGGCGGGCATCATGCGCGTCGTGGACGATCTCGAACGCAAGGGGCTCGCCGTCCGCAAATCCGTCCCGAACGACCGCCGGGTGCGAGCGGTCGAGATCACCCCGAAGGGGTTGAAGGTTTTCGACGCCGCGCACGGCGCGGCCGAGCCACTGGCTGCGCGCCTGGTATCGGTGTTGGGCCCGGGCGAGGCGGAACGACTGACGGATCTTCTCACTCGGTTCACCGCTTCCGCCGAACAGTAGACGCCGTGAAGATGGCACTCATGGACAAGCCCATCTTTTCGGTCACTCCCGGCTACGGGGAGCGCCAGCTACGGGACTTTCACTACTCACAGGTCGTCCGGTATGGCGACCGGGTAGAGACCGCCGGGCAGGGCGGGTGGGACGACGACCGGCGTTATCCGGAGTCAGTGCGTGACGAAATCATTCAGGCCTTCGACAACGTCGAGCGGACGCTGGCGACAGCGGGAGCCTCGTGGCGGCAAGTGGTAACCGTGCACTCGTATCACCTGCCGGATCCGAACGGCCGGATCGGTCGTGAGCACCTCGACACCATGGTCGAACAGCTCCGCCTCCGCACGGGTGACCGCGCCCCGCTGTGGACGTGCCTCGGCGTCGCCGCGCTGGCGGGTCCACAGATGCGCGTCGAGATACAAGTCGCCGCGATCGTCGAGGACGACGACTGAGCGCAGGGGCTTGATTCCCCGCACTCGGCTTGTTGGGATCGGTAGCAAGGCGGGGCTAGTGCACTGGTTGCCAGAGAACGGCACCAGGAGAGGACGGTCATCATGCCACTTGCCCACATGACGAAGAGTCTCATCGCGGCCGCACTGCTCGCGGGGGGTACCGCGCTCACCGGGTGGGGTGTGGGCACCGCGCACGCGGATACGATGGAACCGCACCGCTGGTGCCCGGGCAACCCGAAACAGATGCCCTACGTCGTGAACCAGTACATCGACTGGGACTGGAACGTGTGCCACACCTGGTACCCGACCCAATACGGGATGGGCAACGTCACCATGCAGGGCCGGCCGACCTCGATCTGGGACGGCGACAACCCGCCGATCGAGGCGATCACCATCAGGCATTGCCCGCCGATCAGCTTCATGTGCCCCTAGAGCCGACGCGCCCCGGTCACCGGCCGGGGCGTTTTCGTCGCGGGGCCGCCATCGGCGTCTAATCTCGCGCCATGGACCGCTTCGTGCAGTGGGCGTGGGACCGGTTCGGCACGCGGTATTCGTGGGTGGTCTTCGGGGTCTCCATCCTGGTGCCGTCGCCGATATATCTCTTCTTGTCTTGTGCCCAGGTGGCTTTCGAGAGATCGGATCGCTACCCCGGAGCGGTGGCCGCCACTGCGGTCACCATGTTGGTGTTGGCGTACGGAATCGTGTTGCCCGGCCGGGGCGCATGGCGGCTCGCCGAGCGATGGGCGGCCGGTGAGGCGGTGGATCCGGCGGGCGCACTGCGGGCCACCTACACCTGGTCGCGCCGTGCCGTCCTCCGGGGGTTGGCGGTCGTCACCGCGTGCGGCGCCGTGCTGTCGGTCGCCGTCGGGGTGATTGTCGGCGCGGCCGGACCGCGGCTGGCCGAGTATGCGGTCCTGGGTGGCCTCGTCGGCGCCGTTTCACACCTGGTCGGCGTGCACAGCGTGCCGGAAGGGCCGATGCGGCCGGTTCGGGCCGCCATCGCCGGCGACTCGGCGATCGGTGACTCCCTGCCCCGGTCTCGCCCCAGCTTCGCCGCGTGGTCGAACCTGGCCATCCTCGCGGTCGCGTTCGGTTTCTCCATGGGGGGCGCGATGGTCGCCGGTGAGTTCGACCGGGCCCGGCAATCTCCCATGTTGTGGGTGGGCATCGCTTGCGTGCTGACTCTGGGGCTCGCCGTGCCGATCACCGTCATCAGCGTCTTCGCGCCCTCCCTGCAGCCGATCCGGGAGCTTGCCGAAGGCACCAAACGCGTTGCAGCCGGGGACTACTCGCGACGCCTGCCAGTGGTCCAAGACGACGACCTCGGCGCGTTGGCGGGGTCGTTCAACCGCATGCAGGCCGGTCTGGCCGAGCGGCAACGGCTTCACGCCGCGTTCGGGAGCTACGTCGACCCGGCCTTGGCGGCACGGCTGCTCGAGCAGGGCGACGACGTGTTCACGGGTGAGCGTCGCGAAGTGAGCGTGATGTTCGTCGACATTCGCGATTTCACGCCGTTCGCCGAGGCGCACACCGCCGAGGAGACCGTCGCCCATCTCAACGCATTGTTCGAGATCGTCGTGCCCGTCGTCGTCGAGGCCGGCGGCCACGTGAACAAGTTTCTCGGCGACGGCGCACTGGCCGTCTTCGGCGCTCCCAACGAGCTTGCCATGCATGCCGACGCCGCGCTGAGCGCCGCGGCGTCGATCAGCAGCCTCGCCGCCGAGCGATTCGGCGGGGAGCTCCGCATCGGCATCGGCATCAACACCGGTGTGGTGATCGCCGGAACCATCGGCGGCGGAGGCAAACTCGAGTTCACCCTCATCGGTGACGCCGTCAACGTGGCGGCCCGCGTCGAGCAGCTCACCAAAAGCACGGGTGACGTGATCCTGCTGACTCAGCAAACCGCCGACGCCTTGGTTTCCCGACCGCCGGGGCTAGCCGATCGTGGATCACATGCCCTGAAGGGCAAGTCAGCCACTACCCGGGTCTTCGGGTTCGCCGCTGGCATTGGTTCTCATCGCCCCGGCTGAATTGCCTGACGCCTGCCGTCCCGGTGATCCGCGGCGCCGGTAGGGCCGCGACACGCGTCAACTCGGCGGGTTCTGCGTCCTGCCGGGATTCGGAAATGCCGGGTTGGTGTAGGCCGGCGTCTCGGGCTCCTGGCCGAGACTCGGAGTCTCGACTGGCGCTGGTCCGGACTCCGGCTCACCCGGGGGAGTCGGCTGTGCCCGATGTTCGGGCGGTGGCGGCTTGGGCACCAGGTAGTTTCTCCACGCGCCCGGTGGGTTCGGGGCAGGGCCGACCGTGTTATCCGGCCAGCGCCATGAACAGCCACCGGAAGCACCCCCGAAATCGCCTGCCGGAATGGTCAATCCGAAACCCATGAAACTTCCACCGATGATGGAGTTGCCACCCGGGCCACCCATGTTCCAGCCGCCATACTCGCAGTGCCAGTGGGTGCTGTTCTCCTCGACGGGGAAATCGCAGTAGTACGTCGTTGCCCCAGCCTCGAAAGTACTTCCGCCGACACCGGGATAGTCGCAGACCCCGGGGCCGGGGATGTTGCCGCCCGGCCCGGCCCAGGCCGTGGGGGCGTTGAGGATTGCCCACAACGTAACCCCCGGTGCCACAAGGAGTTTGATTGTCTTGCCGATGGACTCTTTCATTGTGAGCGTCTTCTCACTTCGACGCCGGCGCGTCCTTCGCGATACTCATCAGCCGTGTGAAATGCGACCGTATTCCGTTCATCGCGCTGAGTAGGCATTGTCGATGACATGTCTTCACCACCAGAATCAAAGCTGCGGCTGGCTTCAGGCCCCGACCTGAACCGTAGTACTGCTTCACGTTTTGATATCTCGTTTCCGGCGAATTCGAAGCCACTCTTCGCTACGGCCGCCCCGCGCGGCGTGCCTTCGGTCGCGGCGGTCGTGGGCAAGCTGTGCCCGATCGTGCCGATTGCTAAGCTGACCGCACCATGACGTGGGGGGCGTGAGCGTGAGTTATCCGCAGCAGTGGCCACCGCAACCACCGCAGTACCCCAGGCAATGGCCTCCGCCGTACCCGCCGCCGGCGCCCCCGCCGCGCAAGACCAATGTCGTGCTGATCGTTGTGCTTACGGTCGCCGCGCTCGTCGTTCTCATACCGGCGGCGTTGGTCGGTTTTTTCGTGATCCGCGACGTGGCCCGCGACGGTCTCGACGGGCGCGGCGGAATCAAGAAAGCCACGACCCTCTCGGCCTTCGATGTGGTGTGCGATCGCGGGTCAATCAGCAACGCCGCCACGTACGGGAAGCCGTACAAGATCGTGGCGTTCGGTCCGGACGAGCGGCCGAACCCGATGAGCCAAGTGACATCCGATCATTGGAGCCAACTCGCGCTCGATCCCCGTGCCGATTACCACGTCAGCCCCGATGACTTCCAGTCGGCGAATGTTGTTGCCTGCCTTACCCGTAAACCCGGAACCGAGGTGAAGGCACTCACCTGCAATTTCCAGACCGACGCCGGCGAACACGTGACCGTCGATTACTACGCCGTGCAGTACGACATCGAGCTTCGCGAAGCCAGGACCGGCAAGCACATCGAACAACTGGGACCGGTGGACGGTCCCGCGGCCAGCTGCCCGTTCCTGCTGTGGGTCAAAAAGCGCGATCCGAAGATGTACGCGGAACCGGATGCCGCGGCGGTCGATGCGAAGCTCGCCGAGTTCGCCCACCGGTAATCGGTGAGCGCGTTCTGGCTGTACACCGAACCGGCCGGCAGTGGATCATGGTGCGGTGACGCAGCCTGACGACTACCGATCCCTGTACAAGTCCTATCTCGAACACTGCAACGAGCACGATTTCGATTCGATGGCCTCGTTCTACACGCCCACCATCAAGGTCAACGGTGTCCCCATGGATCCGGCCTCGGTTACCGACCAATTCGCGCCCGTGATCGCCGCGTTCCCCGACTGGCACTGGGAGATGAGACACATCGTCGTCGACGAGGAGAACATCGTGGTGCACTTCGAGGTCACCGGCACCCACCGGGGAACGTTCCAGGGAATCGAGGCGACCGGTCGGCGGGTGAGCATTTCCGAATTCACCCTCTACCGCGTAGAGGAGGGCAAATTCGCGGAGGTGTGGGACCTCGTCGACATGGCCGCGCTGATCACACAGATCAGTTGAGGCGTCGCACCGACAAGCGCTCGCGCGCTTCGTCGTTCACGTTTGAAGCCCGACGATGACGATGATCACGCCCGCGATGACGGCCACGGCCAGTGAGAGCAACAGGAAACTGACCACCCACTCCTTGGCCGCCGAGGCCTCGTGGTCGGCCGCCGCGATCGGCGCGAGCCTGCGGCCCGCGCCCCACGCCGCCGCGAGCAGGGTCGCGAGCCAGTTCGAGTAGGCGGCGTACACGATCAGCGCGACGGCCGTAACCCCCCAGGCGTGGGGCAGGTGCAGGTGCGGCCAGAGCAGACCGATCAGCACGAGGAACATGCCGTTGAGGACGGCCTCGAGGTGGCTCGACAGCGCCATGCGTGGATTCTTCAGCGCCGCGACCGCGAACCCGGTCAGCAGGCCGATCAAGAACAGGACCAGCCCGAGCGTGAACAGCACCGTCTGCATGTCAGCACACTAGGGGCCC
>NZ_LZIX01000102.1:0-5750 GCF_001666955.1 Mycobacterium sp. E735
GGGCGCTGGCCAAGGCGCTGGTGTTGCGGGCGCACGTCGACGAGGAGTCGGCGAGCGAAGTGCTCCAGGATCTGTACGCGGCCCACCCGGAAAACGAACAGATCGAACAGGCCCTGTTGGACACCAGCTTTGGGATCGCGACCACCACCGCGGCGCGGATCGAAGCGCGCACCGACCCCTGGGACCCGGACACCGAGCCCAGCGCGGAGGACTTCGTCGATCCCGCGGCCCACGAGCGCAAGGCCGTGTTGCTGCACGAGGCCGAAGTCCAGCTGGCCGAGTTCATCGGCCTCGACGAGGTCAAGAACCAGGTGTCGCGGCTGAAGAGCTCGGTCGGCATGGAGCTGGTGCGCAAGCAGCGCGGCCTCGCTGTCGCACAGCGCGCCCACCACCTCGTGTTCGCCGGGCCGCCCGGCACCGGTAAGACCACGATCGCCCGCGTGGTCGCCAAGATCTATTGCGGCCTCGGGCTTTTGAAGCGGGAAAACATCCGCGAGGTGCACCGCGCCGACCTGATCGGCCAGCACATCGGCGAGACCGAAGCCAAGACCAACGCGATCATCGACAGCGCACTCGATGGGGTGCTGTTCCTCGACGAGGCCTACGCCCTGGTGGCCACCGGCGCGAAGAACGACTTCGGGCTGGTCGCCATCGACACCCTGCTGGCACGGATGGAGAACGACCGCGACCGGCTGGTGGTGATCATCGCGGGATACCGGGCCGATCTGGACAAGTTCCTGGACACCAACGAGGGTCTGCGTTCCCGATTCACCCGCAACATCGACTTCCCTTCGTACGCACCGTCGGAACTCGTCGAGATCGCGAACAAGATGGCCGAGCAGCGCGACAGCGTCTTCGAACAGGCCGCGCTCGACCACATGGAGGCGTTGTTCACCAAGCTGGCCACCGAGTCGACGCCCGACGCCAACGGAATCTCGCGGCGCAACCTGGACATCGCCGGTAACGGTCGATTCGTCCGCAACATCGTCGAACGCTCCGAGGAGGAGCGCGAATTCCGGCTCGACCATTCGGAGCACGCGGGCACCGGGGAATTCAGTGACGAGGAGCTGATGACGATCACCGACCAAGACGTCGAGAACTCGGTGGAGCCGTTGTTGCGCGGACTCGGGCTGTCGGTGCCGGCATGACGAATCCCGAATCCGACGATCGGCGTTCGTTCGCGTCGCGCACGCCGGTCAACGACAATCCCGACAAGGTCGAGTATCGCCGCGGCTTCGTCACCCGGCACCAGGTCAGCGGCTGGCGGTTCGTGATGCGGCGCATCGCTTCCGGGATCGCCCTGCACGACACCAGGATGCTGGTCGACCCGCTGCGCACCCAGTTGCGCGCGGTGCTGATGGGCGTGGTCCTGCTCGCCACCGGCCTGGCGGGCTGCTTCGTGTTCTCGCTGATCCGTCCCAACGGGACGGTGGGCACCAACGCCGTGCTCGCCGACCGGTCGACGGCCGCCCTGTACGTGCGGGTGGGCGAACAGCTGCATCCGGTGCTCAATCTGACGTCGGCCCGGTTGATCGTCGGTAAGCCCGTCAACCCGACAACGGTGAAAAGCACCGAGCTGGACCGGTTTCCGCGCGGAAACCTGATCGGTATCCCGGGCGCACCGGAGCGCATGGTGCAAAACACCACGCGCGATGCCAACTGGACCGTGTGTGACGGCATCGGCGGGACGGCGCACGCCATCCACAGCACCGGCGTCACGGTGATCGCCGGACGCCCCGACAGCGGCGGTGCCCGCGCGGCGAAACTCGACGCCAAACAGGCCGTCCTGGTCGATAGCGGCAACAGTACCTGGCTCCTCTGGGACGGCAGGCGCAGCCAGCTCAACCTGGCCGATCACGCGGTCACCAACGCGCTTGGCTTGGGACTCAACAACACTGAGGTGCCCGCGCCGCGGCCCATTGCACTGGGATTGTTCAACGCCATCCCCGAAGCGCCGTCGCTGACGGCGCCCGCCATCCCGAACGCCGGCGCGCCGGCTGGCTTCAGCGTGCCTGCGCCGATCGGGGCAGTGGTGGTTTCCTATGCCCTGGAACAGAATTCGTCGGGTGCGCCGCGCTACTACGCGGTGTTGCCGGACGGCCTGCAGCCCATCTCCCCGGTGCTCGCGGCGATCTTGCGCAACACCAACTCCTATGGGCTGGACCAGCCGCCTCGGCTGGGCGCCGACGCGGTGGCGAAGCTGCCGGTGTCCCGGATGCTCGACACCGCGCGCTACCCCGACCAGCAGATCACCCTCGTCGACGCGGCCAAAGATCCCGTCACGTGCGCCTATTGGAGCAAGCCCGGCGGCGCCGCCACCAGCTCGCTGAGCCTGCTGGCCGGCTCGGCCCTGCCGATACCCGAATCGATCCGCACCGTCGACCTGGTCGGCGGCGCCTCCCCGGCCACCGCGACGCGCGTCGCCCTGGCGCCGGGCACCGGCTACTTCGCCCAGACCGTCACCGGCGGCGCCGGCGCGCCCGGCACCGGGTCGTTGTTCTGGGTGTCCGACACCGGAGTTCGCTACGGCATCGACAACGAGGCGGAGACCTCGGCCGCCGGGCGTGGCAAAACCGTTGAGGCCCTGGGCTTGAGCGAGCCCGCGGTGCCCGTACCCTGGTCGGTGCTCTCGCTGTTCGCGACCGGCCCGACGCTGTCGCGGGCGGACGCGCTGCTGGCACACGACGGACTGGCGCCCGACACCAAGCCCGGCCGCGTGGCATCAGCAGAGGGAGCGCCCCGATGAGCCGACTCATCTTCGAAGCCCGCCGCCGGCTGGCGCCGCCGGTCACCCGCAAGGGCACCATCAACATCGAGGCGCCGCCCGAGTTGCCACGGGTGATCCCGCCGTCGTTCCTGCGCCGCGCGATGCCGTACGTGCTGGTGATCCTGATCGTCGGTATGGTCGTCGCGCTGTTCGCCACCGGGATGCGGCTGATCTCGCCGCAGACGCTGTTCTTCCCGTTCGTGCTGCTGCTGGCGGCCACCGCGATGTATCGCGGCAACGACAACAAGACGCGCACCGAGGAGGTCGACGCCGAACGCGCCGACTACCTGCGCTACCTCTCGGTGGTCCGCGACAACATCCGCACCCAGGCCGCTCAGCAACGGGCGGCCGCCGAGTGGTCGCACCCCGACCCGGTGGCCCTGGCCGCCGTGCCGGGGTCGCGCAGGCAATGGGAGCGCGATCCGCATGACCCGGACTTCCTGGTCCTGCGCGCCGGCCGCCACCAGGTGCCCCTGAGCACCGCGCTGCGAGTGAACGACACCGCGGACGAGGTCGACCTGGAGCCCGTGTCGCACAGCGCATTACGCGGCCTGCTCGACACCCACCGCGTCGTGCGCGACGTGCCCACCGGGATCGACCTGACCAAGGTCTCGCGGATCACCGTGCTGGGTGAGCCCGATGAGGCGCGGGCGGCGATGCGCGCCTGGCTCGCCCAGGCCGTGACGTGGCACGACCCGACCGTGCTTGGGGTGGCCCTGGTCTCCCGCGACCTGGAGAGCCCAGACTGGTCCTGGCTGAAATGGCTTGCACACGTGGATGTTCCGGGTGAGTTCGACGGCGTGGGCCCGGCGCGCCTGCTGTCGACCAACCCCGACGAGCTGGTCCTGCTGCTGGGCCCCGCGTTCGTCGACCGGCCGGCGTTCACCGGCGAGCCCGCGGACGCGCTGCGGCACCTGCTGATCGTCATCGACGACCCCGACTTCGACCTGAGCACCTCGACGCTCGCGCTCGGCCGCGCGGGAGTCACCGTCGTGCACCGCTCCGCCACCCCGCCGCACCGCGAGCAGTATTCGGACCCGGAGAAGCCGATCCTGCGCGTCGCGAACGGCGCGATCGAGCGCTGGCAGACCGGCGGCTGGCAGCCCTACATCGACGACGCCGACCTGCTCGGCGCCGACGAGGCGGCCCACCTGGCTCGCCAGCTGTCGCGCTGGGACTCCAACCCGACCCACACCGGGCTGCGCTCGGCGGCCACGCGCGGCGCCACCTTCACCACCCTGCTGGGCATCGGCGACGCCTCGCGGCTGGACGTGCCCACGCTGTGGGCGCCGCGCCGCCGCGAGGACGAGTTGCGCGTGCCCATCGGCGTCACCGCGACCGGTGAACCGCTGTTCTTCGACCTGAAGGACGAAGCCGAGGGCGGCATGGGCCCGCACGGTCTGATGATCGGTATGACGGGATCGGGCAAGTCGCAGACGCTGATGTCGATCCTGTTGTCGCTGTTGACAACCCATTCGGCCGACCGTCTGATCGTGATCTACGCCGACTTCAAGGGTGAGGCCGGCGCGGACAGCTTCCGCCATTTCCCACAGGTGGTCGCGGTGATCTCCAACATGGCCGAGAAGAAGTCGCTGGCCGACCGGTTCGCCGACACGCTGCGCGGTGAGGTGGCCCGCCGCGAAACACTGCTGCGCGAGGCTGGCCGCCGCGTGCAGGGCAGCGCGTTCAACTCGGTGGTGGAGTACGAGGGCGCGATCGCGGCGGGGCACGACCTGCCGCCGATCCCGACGCTGTTCGTGGTCGCCGACGAGTTCACCCTGATGCTGGCCGATCACCCCGAATACGCGGAGTTGTTCGATTACGTTGCCCGCAAGGGCCGCTCGTTCCGCATCCACATCCTGTTCGCGTCGCAGACGCTGGACGTGGGCAAGATCAAGGACATCGACAAGAACACCTCGTACCGCATCGGCTTGAAGGTGGCCAGTCCCAGCGTTTCCCGCCAGATCATCGGCGTGGAGGACGCGTACCACATCGAATCGGGCAAGGAGCACAAGGGCGTGGGCTTCCTGGTGCCCGCCCCGGGCGCGACCCCGATCAAGTTCCGCAGCACCTACGTCGACGGCATCTACGACCCGCCGCAGAAGGCCAAGGCCCTTGTGGTGCAGTCCGTTCCGGAGCCCAAGCTTTTCACGGCCGGACGGGTGGAACCGGAGCAGGACATGGTGATCCCGGCCGCCGAGGACGAGGAATTCACCGGCCCGCCACGCAAGCTGATCGCCACGATCGGCGACCAGCTGGCGCGTTACGGTCCGCGAGCCCCGCAGCTGTGGCTGCCGCCGCTGGACGAGCCGATCCCGCTGACCGCGGTACTGGCCCGGGCCGGGGTGCCGCAGCGCCAGTGGCAGTGGCCGCTCGGCGAGATCGACAAACCCTTCGAGATGCGCCGGGACCCACTGGTGTTCGACGCGACCTCGGCGGCCGGCAACATGGTGATCCACGGCGGCCCCAAGTCCGGGAAATCGACCGCGCTGCAGACGTTCATCCTGTCGGCGGCCAGCCTGCACTCGCCGCGCGACGTCACCTTCTACTGCCTGGACTACGGCGGCGGGAAGCTGCGGGCGCTGGAAGACCTGGCGCATGTCGGCAGCGTCGCCTCGGCGCTGGAACCCGAACGCATCCGGCGCACCTTCGGGGAGCTCGAGCAGCTGCTGCTGTCTCGGCAGCGGCGCGAGATGTTCCGGGAAAGGCACGGCGCCGCGCCCGACGACGGTTACGGCGAGGTGTTCCTGGTCATCGACAACCTGTACGCGTTCGGCCGGGACAACACCGACCAGTTCAACACCCGTAATCCGTTGCTGGCCAAGGTGAGCGAACTGGTGAACGTAGGGCTCGCCTACGGCATCCACGTCGTCATCACCACCCCGAGCTGGCTCGAGGTGCCCCTGGCCATGCGCGACGGCCTCGGCCTGCGGCTCGAGCTCAAGCTGCACGACCCGCGGGACAGCAACGTGCGGCTGTCGGC
>NZ_LZIX01000103.1:0-7917 GCF_001666955.1 Mycobacterium sp. E735
ACGCGGCGCGGATCTCGTCGTCGAGAGTGACCCGGTCAGCCGGATCGGAGCGCTGCGGCGTGGGCCGCTCTCCGACCTCGCCCGGGCGTTCGTAACGAGCGCGGGCCGAGCGCACCTGGTCGAGGCAAAGTCGGCTGGCCACCACCGTCAGCCAGCCCCGAACGTCCTCGATCTCACCCGCCTCGACCCTCGACAACCGCAGAAAGGCCTCCTGCGCAATATCTTCCGCATCCCCGATGTCGCCGAGCATTTGGTAGGCGAGGTTGACCAGATAGGGACGGTGACGACGCCAGGCGTCGGCGACCTGGTCGCTCGCTGATTGCGGCTGGTTCATGCCTCTTCGACGATCTGCTGCGGCAAAAAGTTACGGGATCTGCGTTTGTAACTTTCCCACCTTCCGCCCCGTCCTTTTAGCACCGCAGAAAAATCAGCAGAGAGGAACCATCCCATGACGATCGTGGTAACCGGCGCGACCGGTAACGTCGGGCGACCCCTTGTCACCGCGCTTGTGGCCGCTGGAGCGCCGGTCCGGGCGGTCACCCGCGCGCCGGATAGAGCCGGGCTTCCCCCCGGCGTCGAACTGGTGGGCTCGGCGGCCGACGCGTTACCCGGCGCGTCGGCGGTGTTTCTCAACTCCAGGGCGCTGGGTGCCGACCTGAACGAGGTGGTGGAGTTGTGCGTGCGCGCCGGCGTCACCAGGCTGGTGGCGCTTTCGGCCATCAACGCCGATGACGACTTCGCCCGGCAACCGTCCCGCTTCCGCGGAGACCGCAATAAAGAGGTGGAGCAGCTGGCCGTTGACTCCGGCGCGGAATGGGTGAGCCTGCGGCCCAGCGTTTTTGCGACCAACTTTGCTGGCATGTGGTCCGCGCAGCTGCGCGCCGGCGACGTGGTCTACGGTCCGTACGCTTCGGCTTCGGTGGCGCCCATTGTCGAGACCGACATCGCCGAGGTGGCGGCGCGGGCGCTGCTCACCGACGAGTTGGTGGGACAGCGGATCCCGCTGACCGGTCCGCAGGCCTTCACCAATTCGGAACTGGTCGAGGCCATCGGTGCCGTCCTGGGTCGACAGTTGCGCTATTGCGAGATACCGAATGATGCTGTGCGCCAGCGGTTTATCGGATTAGGCTTTCCGGCAGCCTTCGGCGATGCCTATATCGCCATGCTCGCCGCGACGCTCGACACGCCCGCGCTGGTCACCCATGACGTCGAGAAGATCCTCGGGCGGCCGGCGACCCCGTTCGCCCAGTGGGTCGCCGACCATCGCGACGTCTTCTCCGCCATTGGTTGAGGAGCCCGACATGTCCGAACTGCGCCCACCGCGCTACCTCAAGCCCATGAACAAGGTGATGATGGCGGTCCAACGGCTGGGGATTCCCACCGGTCCGGCCATGGTGTTGACGGTGCCCGGCCGCAAGTCCGGTCGGCCCCGCAGCACGCCGATGACGCTGTTCGAATTCCGGGGCGACCTGTACGTGGTGGCCGGCTATCCCGGCGCCGACTGGGCGGCGAACGCACGGGCGGCGGGCACCGGCAGGCTCAGCCGGGGCCGACGGTCACAGCAGGTCCGGATCGTCGAACTCTCCGCCGCCCAGGCGCGGCCGGTGTTGCGGGAATTCCCGGTCAAGGTCCCGGTCGGTGTGGCATTCGCGAAGCGATCCGGGATGGTGCGTGATGGAACGGCTGACGAATTCGAAGCACTGGCGGGGCGGCTCGCCGTCTTCAGGTTCGAGCCGACTTAACGGCCGGCGCCTGTTCTGAAGTCCCAGAGGGAAAGCGGTGCAACGGTTTCCGTCGGGACCCGTCGCCGACCCGAAGTGGGCGGCCATGGCAGGAGGCTAGGCCGACTTCGCGGTCTCGCGCACGGGGTACCCGTTGCGCTCGGCCAGGGATCGCAATTGACGCAGCGCGAATGCGCGGGGGCGCCCCCCTTCGGGGATCACCACGCCGGCCCACAGGCCCTCCGCGCCGGCCGACTCGACCGCTTCCCGCGCGCACATCCAACGCCGGGGGCACGCACGGCACGCGGCGATGGCCTCGGCGTCCGGGGCGGTGGTCCAACGGTCGGGGTCCTGCGTGCAGGCGCCGAGCGGGATGTTGAACAAAGGTGTTGCGGTCATGGCGATGGTTCCTTCTGAAGCGTTGCGTTCTGCTCATCTGCTTCGCAACGGTATAGGACTAACCGCTGCAATGCAACAGTTTGGCTTCGGTATCGCATCGCTTCGTTCGGACGTTTCGCTTCAGCGGCCGGCCCAGTGGGGCGGCGTGACCGGATGGAAAGCCTTTTGAACTGGCTATTTGCGTCGTTACGGCCACTTTTCATCAATAGGATGGGACGGTTACGTAACCGTAGCGTTTGGGCTCGCTTCGGCTCTTCGCCGACAAAGGAGCGTTCGGATGGAGGCACGAAACCGTAGCGCTCCACGCGCGATCCATGGAGGTCCCCGCGCGCGGATCGCCACAAGATGACGTCGTTGTCGCGTCGGCATAGCGTTCCGACGGTGCGGCTCCGAAACTGTGATTCGAAACGTAGCGGCATGCGATGGAATTTGACGGGTGCGACGGTTAGGATTGCAGGCGGCGGAAGGCCCGCCCAGCTGCCTCGATCGAGGAACCACCGCAGATGCCCCGCACCGAGTCGAGTACCGATCTCGCCGTCCTGGTCATCCATAGCGGTGCGACGTCGCACGAAATCGAGCCCGGTCGGGGCGTGGTCACCATTGGCCGGGACCCGCAGGACGACGTGCGGATCGAGCAGATCTCCGCGGAGCATCTGTACGCCGAACCCGTGGACGGTTCGTGGCGGATCGTGGACAAGGGACCGGACGGCATGTTCGTCGACGGACACCGCATGAGCTCGGTGACGGTGACGGACAAAATGACGGTCCGGCTCGGCGATCCCAGCTCGGGCGAAGTTCTCACGTTCGAGATCGTCACGCCCCCCGGCGCCGGTGGACGGCCCGAACAGAAGTCCGATGGCGTCGAGCCGGATCCGGGGATGGCCCGCGCGGGCGCGGCCGCCGCCGCGCGCCGTCGGGAACTGGGCATCAGCCAGCGCAGCCTGGCGGCCGACGGGATCATCAATGCTGGCGCCCTCATCGCGTTCGAAAAGGGCCGCAGTTGGCCGCGGGAGCGCACCCAGGCCAAGCTCGAGCAGGTGTTGCAGTGGCCCGCCGGGACCATCGCGCGGATCCGCCGCGGACAGCCCGACGCCGGCGAAGAGATCCCACCGGCGGTCGCTACCGGCACCGCCAAAACCTCGACCGAGGCCCCGCAGTCCGATGCCCCGGCCTCGCTGATCGCGCAGGCGATCGTCGCCGCCGTGGACGGTTGCGGCCTGGCCATCGCGGCATTGCCGTCGCCCGACGACCCGGAGTTCACCGAGCGCGCGACGCCGATCCTTGCCGATCTCCGGCAACTCGAGGCGATCGCGGTGCGCGCCACCCGCATCAGCCGGATCACGCCCGAACTGATCAAAGCCCTGAGTACGGTTCGGCGCCACTACGACGAGCTGATGACGCGCGGTGCGACCGCCCCGGGCGCCCCGCTGGCACAACGCCTCTACGCGGCCCGGCGGCGGGCGAACCTTTCTCCCGCGGAGACCGCCGAGGCGGCCGGGGTGACCGAAGAAATGATCGTGCGGGCGGAGGCCGACGAGGCGGTGCCAGCCGAAGTCGCCGACGCGATCGAAACGCTGATCGGCCATATTCACTGAGCGCGGCGGCGCACCCGCCCCAACGTTCACCATCTCTGCCTTTTCACCGCGCTGTGGAAGCCGTTGCCTTTCCCAAAAATTCGTGCACGGGCGCCAGTCAGAGCGCGTTACGCTAAACGGGCGGTTAATGCGCGGTACGCGCAATCAACACGCGGAAGGCTCAAACCGGAGGACCCACTTATGTCTGTTTTCATTCAAGCCGCGAGGATCCTTGGCTCCTTGGCCGGATTAGGTCAGCAAGCTGCCGGCGTAGGCCTAGGCGTCACTGGCGGCTCGGAATTCAGCACCGAATATATTGCCGGCGCCGCGACCAGCGGGGGTGCCGACTTCGGGTCCCTGGCGATGGTGGGTGTTCAGAAGGGCATCACTAAATACATCAGCGGGATGAGCCCGGCTCAGAAAATGATCATGGCCAACCGTATGGGCGGCGCCAGCGGCATGAAGACCTTCAAACAGAGCCTCAGCATCATCTCCATCACCCTGACCATTGTTGAGCTCATGGAGCTGACGATCGGGTTCGGACCGCCAACCGAAGGCAGTGAGCTGAACACCGGATCCCAGCAGTTCACCCTGCTCGCCGAACAGCTGAAGCTAGCCCTTCCGGACTCCGGCTGGGAGGGTTCGGGGTCGGAAGCGTATGCCGAGCTTGACGTGACCCTGGAGACCATGGCGCAGTCGATGGCCACCCTGGACTCCCAATTGGCATCACTGGTGAAGGATCAGGCCGAATGGGTCAACCACGCGCGCTTGGGCTTTGGGATCTTGAAGGACATCCTTCTGGCCGCAATCATCATTGAATTGATCATCACGTTTGCGGTGCCCGCCCCGGCCGGTCCCATCGCGGCGAAAGCCTTCGCTATTGCGGTGGCCATTGGTGGGCTCAGTGTTGCCTCCACCTTCCTCGGCACCTTGACCTACTTCTCGGTGGAAAACGGGAAGAAGGCGGAGACCTTGGCCGGCGATTACTCGGCCCTGGCCGCCGGCACCGTGCAAACGGGGTCGGACGCCAAGGCCAAGAAGCTGACGTCGGAAGAGACCACGGTTTCCAGCTTTGCCGCCATCTCCGACAGCATGTCCGGGCCGTCGGCGCTGTCAGCCACACCGCCCGCTGCCGCACCGGCCGGCGCGGCCAGGGGCTCGGACGACGAGCGGGCCCCGCTGGCCGCTCAGATGGGCGCGAGTGAATCACCGGCCTACGGCGCATCTCAAACATCGGATACGACGTCACCGGATGCGACGACGCCGTCCGCGCCCACGACCACCATGCCCACCGTGGCCCAGTTGTCCGCGATGTCGGGCCAGGCCGCGAAGGTCTCCAGCCAACTGTCGCAGCCCGCGCAACTCACCAGCCAGGCAATGGGACAACTGCAGCAGATGATCCAGACCTCCCAGCAAGGCCAAGGCGCGGCGGCGCCGGCCGAAGGCGCCGGGGCCGAGGAGGCCGCGTTCCAGGGTGAGGTCGAGGGCGCCGGTGCCGGCTTTGGTGCGGCGGGCGCCGAGCGTGCGCCCGTGGAGGTCGCCGCGGCCGGCACAGAGCGGACGCAAGCACCGAACCCGGCCTAGGCCATCCCCGACAACCGACGATCAAAATCGTTGCACCAGAACCCTTAAGAGACTGAGCACCCGAGGAGCACGAATCATGGCCGATGTAACCGTCAACTCATCCCATCTCGACAGGCTGGCAACGGCGCAGGATCAAGCGTCGACGCAGGCGGCAACCGCAGCCTCGGCGGCGTCGGGCCTGGAAACCGATGTCTGGGTGAGCCACGGCGTGGTCAGCTGGTACTCGAACCTGGCGTTCACCAAGGCCGCGGATGCACGCAAGAGCACGGGCGACGCCATGAGCAAGGCGTCCACGGAACTCTCCGACAAGCTACGCACCGCCAAGAGGGTCTACGCCAGCACGGACGAGCAAGCGGGCAAGAACATCGACAAGCAAGTACTCGAGGGCTGATCACGCCTGAATCGGCAACTGCCGCAGCCGATTCCGCGTGCCGCAGGTCCGTTGGGTGCTAAGCTCTGGTGCGACCAACCGCTCGCCCGGCAGCGCACTGTTGACCTGAGGACCACAATTGGCTGTATCGATACTCGCCGACGCGGCTCGGCTCCTGGTCAACCTGGGTAGCCTCGGCCAGAACTTCACCGGCGTCGACAGCCCCGGTTTCAGCGGTGAGTATCTCGCGGCGAGTGTGACCAGCATGAGCGCAGACGGGTTGGCCGGTGGGGCCGCACTCGCCAAGTTGGGCGGCCTCGACGGGCTGACCCGGATTCGTTTCGAGGGTGGGAGCGTCAAGGTCCCGTCGGTGCCCGGCAGTAAGCAGTCCCTCAAGACGGCGGGCAGCCTGATCCTGTGGGCCCTCACGGTCGTCGAGCTGATGGAGCTGACGACCGGATTCGGACCGCCGGTCGAAGGTGACGACCTCAGAAACGGATCGCAGCAATTCAGTGCGTTGTCGGCGCAGCTGAAATCGGCTCTTCCGGACGACGACGGTTGGGCGGGGACGGCATCGGTAGCCTATGCGGGCCTCGACACGACCCTGGGGAACCTGGCGCAGACGATGGCTGAACTGGACCTCGAGCTGGCAGCTCTGGTGAAGGACCAGGCCGAATGGGTGACCCACATGCGCTTGGGTTTCGGCATATTGAAGGACCTGCTATTCGCGTGCTACATCGTCGAGCTGATCATTCGGTTCGCGCCTCCGCCACTCGGGCCGGCGGTGTCGCAAGGCTTCGCAATCACCGTTTCCGGACTTGGGATCGCGACCGCCGTGGGATTCCTTGCCACGTTGACCACCTACTCGGTCCTGAACGGCAAGCAGGCGGAGAGCTTGGCCGGCCGATACTCGGCCTTGGCATCCGGGACGGTACAGGAGGGTTCGCCGGCCGACGCGAAGTCGGCGACCGCCACTGAGTCGACGGTTTCCGGTTTTGCCGACGTCTCCGCCAGCATGCCGGGAACGTCGGCTTTTTCGGCGACGCCCACCGTGGCTGCGTTGGCCAGGCTGGCGCCGACGGACGGGGCGTCGGCGGAAGACCTTGCCGTACTGGACGCTTTGAGCGCGGGCGCGCCGGCCTACGCCTCGCCGGCCCCCGAGACACCGGGCGCACCGCCAATCACGCCGCCCACCGTGGCCCAGGTCGCTCAGGCATCGGCGCAAGCCGCGAAGGTCTCGGGGCAGGCGTCCCAACACATGAACGTTCCCAACCAGACGATCGGGCAAGCACAGCAGCTCGCGCAGACGAGCCGGCAGGGCCAGCCAGACGAAGAAACCGCGCCGTCGGACGACGCGGCTGCCGGGGCGGCGCCCGGCGCGCAGGGCGCCGAGCGCGCACCAGTTGACCTTGCCACGGCGGAGCCGGACGAGGGATCGGGTCGGCACGCCCGCGTCCGTTGACGGAGCCTCGGCAACGAAGTCCGGGCGCGACGAAGTAATACATCAATCGATCCGCCGGCTCGTGGCAGGGCTGTGTTAGCCGTCGAGCGCTGGCACCCGCGTCGAGAGAGATCCCGAAAAACGCGCAGCCGAATTCGGGAACGGTGTGGAGTCGCTCCTCCGGATGAACTCGGGATGACGCCGCGGCGCCGGTGGCGTCCCGTTGTTCTCCGGGCGTCAACCCTCCCTTAATGTTTCTGCGGAATTAACCGGTTGTTGGCCGAATCCTTTGTGCGCCCAGAAAATTCGTGCAGCGGGGCCCTGTCTGGCGGCGTTAGGCTCAACCCACCTCCTCAACATGAGTCCAACATCGGTCACCAACCGCGAAGGGATACACCGCCGTGAGTCGTCTCGCAGGTATTCACGATCTGGCCTACTGCTTCACGCGGCTGCAGGCGGGCGGTGGCGCCGCGTATTCCGGGGATTGGGTTGGTTTGGGGGCGAATCTGGGGGCGCTCGCCGGCAAAGCGATGTGGTACGGACGGAACCAGATCAAGGTGCTCGCAGACGCGTTGAAGACGTCCGGTACGAAGGTGCTCCCAACGCCGACGGCCATCGTCGACGTGGCGATGGTCGCCATCTCGGCGGTCGACCTGCTCAATGGATTCTGGACCCCGGACAAGGGCGCCTCCTTCACCAGCGGTGCGGACAAGTACGAAACCGTCTACCTCTACCTCGCTGAGGCCGCGCCCGACTCACGCGACTGGAGCGGCGACGCGGCGAAGGCGTACGCCGACGCGACCGCCGCACTGCAGGCCCTCGTGCAAA
>NZ_LZIX01000104.1:0-4738 GCF_001666955.1 Mycobacterium sp. E735
GCGCGCCGTGGCTGGCGTGTGGGTACCTGGTGGCGACGGCCGTCATCAGCGTGCTCGCCACGGCGGCGATCCGGGAGCAAGACCTGCACCTCTGAGCCCTCCGCGCAGTAGTCTCGTTCGCAGTCGGCAGCCGCGAGGAAGCGAGAAGAGATGACTGACGCGAACGTCGCCGGTTTCGAACCGCTGTACGACGAGGCCGAGCACGCCGGCCGGCGGATCCCGTGGGACATCGGCGGCCCGCAGCCGGCGGTGCAGCAGCTGGTGGCCTACGGCGGGATCCGCGGCGAGGTGCTCGATCCCGGCACCGGTCCCGGCCACCATGCCATTCACTTTGCGGCGCAGGGGTATTCGGCGACCGGCATCGACGACTCACCCTCGGCCATCGAGCAAGCCAAACGCAACGCGGAGCGGGCCGGCGTCCAGGTCGATTTCCAGGTGGCCGACGCCACCAAGCTGGAGGGGTTCGAGGGCCGCTTCGACACGGTGGTGGACAGCGCCTTCTATCACGTGTTCCTCAACGACGGGGTCGTCCAGACGCGGTACGCCCAGGCGCTGCACCGCGCCACCAAACCCGGAGCCCGGCTGTACATGTTCGAGTTCAGCCCCCACAACGTCAACGGCCTGCAGTGGACGGCCATCCCCGCCGATAACTTCGAGCGGGTGTTCGGTGCCAACGGATGGCGCATCGACTACCTGGGCGGCACGACGTATCAGGCCCGCTTCCTGAAGGAGACGTTCGACGCCATGAAGGAGTTCGCCTCCGGGCAGCAGGGCGAGATCCTGCAGCGGATGCGGCCGCTGGTGCACCGGCTGGGCGTCATCGACCCCCTTCTGGAGGACCACCGGGTGCACCTCCCGGTGTGGTCCGTGGTGGCCACCCGGTTGGACTGACCGCGGTTCACCGGGCGGGGGCGAGGAGCGATGGCCGGCACTCCGCAACTGCGCCAAGGGTTGTCGCAGCGCCAGCTCAGCATGATCGCCCTCGGTGGGGTGATCGGCGCCGGCCTGTTCGTCGGCTCCGGCGTGGTGATCAAGGACACCGGCCCCGCGGCGTTCCTGACATACGCGCTGTGCGGCCTGCTGATCGTCCTGGTGATGCGCATGCTGGGGGAGATGGCCGCGGCGAACCCGTCGACCGGATCGTTCGCCGATTACGCGGGCAGGGCGCTGGGCGGCTGGGCGGGCTTTTCGGTCGCCTGGCTGTACTGGTACTTCTGGGTGATCGTGGTCGGCTTCGAGGCGGTCGCCGGCGGGAAGGTCCTCAACTACTGGTTTCACGCCCCGCTGTGGCTGCTGTCGCTGGGCCTGATGATCTTGATGACCGCGACCAACCTGTTCTCCGTGTCGTCCTTCGGTGAATTCGAATTCTGGTTCGCCGGAATCAAAGTCGCGACCATCGTGGTCTTTCTCGGCATCGGCGCCGCGTTCGTCCTGGGCCTGGTGCCCGGCCATCCCGGCGGCCTGGGCAACCTCACCGCGCACGGCGGATTCTTTCCCAAGGGCGTGGGGGCCGTCTTCGCCGCGATCGTGGTGGTGATCTTTTCCATGGTGGGCGCCGAGATCGTCACCGTGGCCGCCGCCGAAAGCCGGGACCCCGAGCTCGCGGTGCAGAAGGCGACCAGGTCGGTGGTGGCGCGGATCGGCGTCTTCTTCGTCGGCTCGGTCTTTCTGCTGGTGGCGATATTGCCCTGGGACTCAGTGGAACTCGGCGCCTCGCCCTATGTGGCCGCGCTGCACCACCTGGGGTTGCGCGGCGCCGACCAGGTGATGAACGCGGTGGTGCTCACGGCGGTGCTGTCCTGCCTGAACTCGGGGCTCTACACGGCGTCGCGCATGCTGTTCGTGCTCGCCGACCGCGGTGAGGCCCCGGCGCGATTGGTCAGGCTCAGCGGGCGGGGGGTCCCGCACATCGCGATCCTGTGCTCCTCGGCGGTCGGATTCGGTTGCGTCGTCATGGCGCGCGTCGCGCCCAACACCGTGTTCCTCTTCCTGCTCAACTCGTCGGGCGCCGTCATCCTGTTCGTCTACTGGCTGATCGCGCTGTCGCAGATCATCCTGCGCCGCCGCACCCCCGCCGAAAAGCTGCGGGTGAAGATGTGGTTCTTTCCGGTACTTTCCATCCTCACCCTCGCCGGAATCACCGCCGTGCTGGTGCAGATGGCGTTCGACCGCTCGGCGCGCAGCCAGCTCTGGCTCAGCCTGCTGTCGTGGGCCGTCGTGGTCGGGCTGTACGTCGTTGCCCGGGTCCGTAGCCGAATCGGTACTCGCCGCGCGATCGCCGCTGACGACTGACGTTCACACGCGGCGGGGTATCCGCATGTGCTGCTCGGCGCGATGCCATGTCAGTGTCGGGACGAATCGCTCGTCGGCCCAACTCGCCGACTGCACCCGCAGCCGTCCCCGCCAGTTCCTCATGATTTCGGCGTGCACGGGCCACCGGATGAATCGGCGTAAATCGCTTCCGCTGTTCCAGACCGATAGCGATCCACCGCGCCACTCGGCGGGTTTGCCCCACAGCCACAGCCCGACCGCGCCGTGCATAATCGGCCAACTTTCCGCCAGCTTCACACCTAGCTCGGCGACCTGCTGCCAATCCTTCTCCGATTCGGCGTGAAAGTCGGTGTAGCTCACCACGACCGGCAACCGGGTTGAGTCGCAGGGGCCCGGCAGCCAGTCGGTGCTGATGAGTCCGGCCCCTGGTGTGATCGGCGGCTGGCCGGCCGCCCCGTCGGTCGCTGGACGTCCATCGTCACCACGGACGGCGTCGGATCGGGTTGTGGTCATGGCGAGCTCCTATGTCGAATGGCGGTCGCGACGAGTGCGTAACGGTGCGATCGGCGGGCGCGGGTACGGGGAACACGTTAAATAATAAGCGAATGTAGATGATATGACGACGCTTATAATCTGGCAAACTCTATCATCACGACATGGGCCGAAAGTCGAACCGTCCAGATCTCGCGGCGATGCTCGTGCCGCTGGCCCGCCAAGCCGTAGCCGCCGAGCGGCCGGTGCTGGCGGCGCACGGCCTGTCGATGTGGGGTTACGTCATACTCGGCGCGCTTGACGGGTCGCCGATTCGCACGCAAGCGGCGCTCGCCGAGGCGGTCGGCGCCGACAAGACGCGCATCATTCCCACGCTCGACGAGCTGCAGGAGCACGGCTACATCGAACGCTCACCCGATCCCGACGACCGTCGCGCGCGCCTGCTTGCGATCACCGACGCCGGACGCTCGATCAGAAGTGCCGCGCAGCGCGACATTCGAGAAGCCGAGGAGCGCTGGCTTGGGCAGCTGTCCTCCAGCGACCGATCCGCTTTTCTGCGCGTGCTCAGCCAACTGGCGTCCGGTTGACCATGTCGAGCGCACGCCGTGCGGGTGTCGATTTGACCGACCTGGATCAGCCGCTTGCCCGGACGCCGGAGCCACGCGGGCGTGCGGGCAGCCACCTCACTCCGTCTTGGTCAGCAGCACCGCGTCCTCGAACGGCAGCCGCGCGAAAATCGGCCGCGCTCCGGGGCTGACGTGGGTCGCCGCTTCGGCCTTGCTGACGACCCGCGGGTCCGCGATGCCGAAGCTCTTGCCGTTGCGGCGCATCCGCCCGCCGCCCGCGGCTGTCAGGTTTTTCAGCCAGTCCCGGTCCGGGCCGTAGGTCAGCAGGATCGCGATCCCGGGCTTGCCGTCGACCTCCGCGCTGAAGACATTCACCGGGGTGCGGTACGGCTTGCCCGAGCGGCGGCCGACGTGTTCCACGATCGCGAAAGGCGGCAGCCAGCCGGCCCACAGCCGCTGCATCGGGTTGGTGACGCGACGGTTGAACCGGGCGAGACTCTGTGGCATCTGCATACCGCCATCCAACTCGCGGCAACCGCCCGGCATCAACCCAACTTTTCACACCGAACGGGTCTAGTGTCTGAACATGGGTGATTCGCCGGGTAACGAGGCGGCCCAGCGCGCCGACGAGCTCAAGCGCAGGGGTGAAGCCCTGGCCGCGCGCAAACCCATCACGCTCGAAGACGTCGAGCTCGCGACCGACCGCGCCAGGCACGCCCACGAGCGGGATCACGAGGCGCACCGCCGCGACCGGGACCGGCACTACGAGGCCGCCGTCGCCCACGAGCGCGCCGCCGAGGTGCACGAGCGGGCGGCCGACGAGCGCCTCGGGGACGTCGAGGCGCACCGGCGGGCGGCGGAAAAAGAGCGCGAAGCCGCCCGCCATCATTTCCAGGCCGCCCAGCAAGCCGGATCGCAGGGCGACGCCTGACCCGTCCTGCTACACCCTGTAGTTGTTCCGGCCGCGGGGGCTGGGACACTGGTTGTCATGGGAAGCAGTGACCGGGCGACCGCGCATGCCGCGATGACGACGGCGTCGGCCCGGCTGTTCGCCGACGCCTGCGCCGTCATCCCCGGCGGGGTGAACTCCCCGGTGCGGGCGTTCACCGCGGTGGGCGGGACCCCGCGCTTCATCACCGAGGCCAACGGGTACTGGCTCACCGACGCCGACGGCAATCGCTACGTCGACCTGGTCTGCTCGTGGGGCCCGATGATCCTGGGGCACGCGCACCCCGCCGTCGTCGACGCCGTCACCCGTGCCGCCGCGTCCGGCCTGTCGTTCGGCGCCCCCACCCCGGCGGAGAGCCAGCTGGCCGCCGAGATCATCGGCCGGGTGGCGCCCGTGGAGCGGATCCGGCTGGTCAACTCCGGCACCGAGGCCACGATGAGCGCGATCCGGCTGGCCCGCG
>NZ_LZIX01000105.1:0-10869 GCF_001666955.1 Mycobacterium sp. E735
CAGCTCTACGAGGACCTGGGTATCACGAAGGCCGACATCGGCTTCTGGTGCTCGGGATCCTCCGATTACCTCGCCGGGCGGGCATTCTCGTTCATCTCGGCGATCGACTCGATCGGCGCAGTGCCGCCGATCAACGAATCGCACGTCGAGATGGACGCGGCGTGGGCCCTCTACGAGGCCTACATCAAGATCCTGACCGGCGAGGTCGACACCGCGCTGGTGTACGGGTTCGGCAAGTCCTCGGCCGGAATTCTGCGCCAGATCCTGTCCCGGCAGACCGATCCCTATACCGTCGCGCCGCTGTGGCCGGACTCGATCTCGATGGCCGGGCTGCAGGCCCGCATGGGGCTCGACAACGGCAAGTGGACCGAAGAGCAGATGGCGCGCGTCGCGTTCGACTCCTTCGCCAACGCGCGCCGGGTCGACAAGGTGGAGGGGTCGATCAGCGTGGCCGAGCTGCTCGAGCGGCCGTTCTTCGCCGAGCCGCTGCGGCGCCACGACATCGCGCCCATCACCGACGGCGCCGCCGCGATCGTGCTCGCGGCCGACGATCGGGCGCGCGAGCTGCGCGAGAACCCCGCCTGGATAACGGGAATCGAGCACCGCATCGAAACCCCGGCCCTCGGCGCGCGCGACCTCACCGAGTCCCCGTCGACCAAGGCCGCGGCCCAGGCGGCCACGGGCGGCCGAACCGACAACCTGGACGTCGCGGAGATCTGCGCGCCGTTCACCCACCAGCACCTGATCCTCGAGCAAGCCATCCGGATACCGGGGCCGACCAAGGTCAACCCGTCCGGTGGAGCGCTGGCCGCCAACCCCATGTTCGTCGCCGGCCTCGAGCGTATCGGCTTTGCCGCCCAACACATCTGGAACGGATCGGCCAAGCGGGTGCTCGCGCACGCCACCAGCGGGCCCGCGTTGCAACAGAACCTGGTCGCGGTCATGGAAGGAAAGAACTGATGGCCGGAGCGGGAGCATACCTGGCCGCGGTACTGGGTACCGGGCAGACCAAGTACGTGGCCAAGCGCAAGGACGTTTCGATGAACGGCATGGTGCGCGAGGCGATCGACCGCGCGCTGGAAGATTCGGGTTCGACGTTCGACGACATCGACGCCGTCGTCGTCGGCAAGGCGCCCGACTTCTTCGAGGGCGTGATGATGCCCGAGCTGTTCATGGCCGACGCCGTCGGCGCCACCGGCAAGCCGCTGATCCGGGTGCACACCGCGGGTTCGGTCGGCGGGTCCACCGCGGTGGTGGCCGCCAGTCTGGTGCAGTCCGGCAAGTACCGCCGCGTGCTGGCCATGGCCTGGGAGAAGCAGTCGGAATCAAATGCCATGTGGGCGTTGTCGATTCCGGTCCCCTTCATCAAGCCCGTCGGCGCAGGCGCGGGCGGTTATTTCGCCCCGCACGTGCGGTCCTACATCCGCCGTTCCGGCGCACCGTTGAACATCGGCGCGATGGTTGCCGTCAAGGACCGGCTGAACGGGGCCCGCAATCCGCTGGCGCACCTGCATCAGCCCGACATCACCGTCGAGAAGGTGATGGAGTCGCCGATGTTGTGGGACCCGATCCGCTACGACGAGACCTGCCCGTCCTCGGACGGTGCCGCCGCGGTGGTGATCGGCAACGAGGAGGCCGCCGAAGCCCGTCTGGCCCAAGGACAGCCGGTCGCGTGGATCCACGCGACCGCGCTGCGCACCGAGCCGCTGCAATTCTCGGGACGCGACCAGGTCAGCCCCCAGGCCGGGCGGGACGCCGCCGCGGCGCTGTGGAAGGCGGCGGGCATCACGAGCCCGATCGACGAGATCGACGCCGCGGAAATTTACGTGCCCTTCTCGTGGTTCGAGCCGATGTGGTTGGAAAACCTCGGCTTTGCGCCCGAGGGTGAGGGCTGGAAGCTCACCGAAGCCGGCGAGACGGCGATCGGGGGGCGGCTACCGGTCAACCCGTCGGGCGGCGTGCTGTCGTCGAACCCGATCGGCGCGTCCGGCCTGATTCGGTTCGCCGAGGCGGCGATTCAGGTGATGGGCAAGGGCGGGGATCACCAAGTCCCCAACGCGCGTAAGGCGTTGGGGCACGCCTACGGCGGTGGCTCGCAGTACTACTCCATGTGGGTGGTCGGCGCGGACAAACCCACGCCCGAAAAAGTCGGCTCGTGACCGAGAACCCCGCGCACGAGGCGGGCCGCCGCTCGCGCGAGGCGGTCATCGCCAGGGACAAAGAGGCGTGGCTGGCGGTGTTCGCCGACGACGCGATCGTCGAGGATCCGATCGGGCCGTCGGCCTTCGACCCGGAAGGCAAAGGACACCGGGGCCGCGACGCGATCTCGGCCTTCTGGGACAAAGCGATCGCGCCCACCACCAAGATCGAGTTCGTCTTCCGCGACACCTACCAATGCGGCAACGAGGAAGCCAACGTCGGCCACATCCTGATCACCCATGGCGACTATCAGGTGACCGCGGAGGGCGTCTTCACCTACAAGGCGAACGACGAGGGCCAGATGACCGCCCTGCGCGCCTACTGGGAGATGGACCGCGCGGCCGCGTCGGCCCGGAAGGTCTAGAGCGGCTCGAGCCCGGCCAGGTGCCGCTGAGCCAGTTCGCGGTAGGCCTGCGGATTCACCTTGACCCACATCTCCGCGCCCGTTCCGGCGACGGGTCCCTTGATCTGCGCCGGTGCGCCCACCGCCAGCATGCCGGCCGGAATCTGGGTGCCGGCCGTCACCAATGAATGGGCCGCGATCAGGCTGCGCGCGCCGATGACCGCGCCGTCGAGGACGGTCGCGTGGTTGGCGATCAGGGCCTCGGCCCCGACATGCACCCCGTGGATGCAGCACATGTGCGCCACCGTGGCGCCGGGCCCGATGTCGACCGGGATGCCGGGCGGCGCGTGCAGCACCGACCCGTCCTGCACGTTCGCGCCCTCGCGCACCACGATCGGCCCGTAGTCGCCGCGCAGCACGGTGTTGAACCACACCGATGCACCGGCTTCGACGACGACCTCGCCGATCAGGGTGGCGGTCGGCGCCACGAAAGCGGTGGGATCGACCCGCGGCGCCCGGCCCTCGAAAGCAAACAGCGGCATCGTCTAGATATACCCCGAGCGGGAATCCGCCGCGCATATGCCGTGGCCAGACTCGCCGTCGTTGCGCGCCGCCACCGCAAAACTGTAACGTGTTCTAGTTAGAGGGCCAGCGAGTTGGAGGTGACAGGTGACTACCGACGCCAAGGCGGTCGGCATCCGGGAGATCGATCCCGGTGCTCTGCCGACAAGGTACGCCCGGGGCTGGCATTGCCTGGGCGTCGCGAAGGACTTCCAGGACGGCAAGCCGCACTCGATCGAGGCGTTCGGCACCAAGCTGGTGGTCTTCGCCGACTCACACGGGAACCTGAACGTGCTGGACGGCTACTGCCGGCACATGGGTGGTGACCTCTCTGAGGGCACCATCAAAGGCGACGAGGTGGCCTGCCCGTTCCACGACTGGCGCTGGGGCGGTGACGGCCGCTGCAAGCTCGTGCCATACGCCAAGCGCACACCCAAGACGGCGCGCACCCGCTCGTGGACGACCGACGTGCGCGGCGGCCTGTTGTTCGTCTGGCACGACCACGAACAGAATCCGCCGGACCCCGCGGTCCGGATCCCCGACATCCCGGAAGCCGCCAGCAACGAGTGGACGGAATGGCGGTGGAACCGCATCCTCATCGAGGGCTCGAACTGCCGCGACATCATCGACAACGTCACCGACATGGCGCACTTCTTCTACATCCATTTCGGGTTGCCGACGTACTTCAAGAACGTCTTCGAGGGTCACATCGCGTCGCAATACCTGCACAACGTGGGCCGTCCGGACGTCAACGACCTGGGTACCTCCTACGGTGAGGCGCACCTCGACTCGGAGGCGTCGTACTTCGGGCCATCGTTCATGATCAACTGGCTGCACAACAGCTACGGCGGCTACAAGGCGGAGTCGATCCTGATCAACTGCCACTACCCGGTGACCCAGAACTCGTTCGTGTTGCAGTGGGGCGTCATCGTCGAAAAGCCCAAGGGCATGGACGAAGCGATGACCGAGAAGCTGTCGCGGGTATTCACCGAAGGCGTCAGCAAGGGCTTCCTGCAGGACGTCGAGATCTGGAAGCACAAGACCCGCATCGACAACCCCCTGCTGGTCGAGGAAGACGGCGCCGTCTACCAGCTGCGCCGCTGGTATCAGCAGTTCTACGTCGACGTGGCCGACATCCAGCCGGAAATGGTGGAGCGCTTCGAGATCGAGGTGGACACCACGCGCGCCAACGAATACTGGAACGCCGAGGTCGAAGAGAACCTCAAGGCGGCCAACGACGAAGTGCCCGTGGAGCAACACTGATTCCATGACCCAGGATCAACCGGCAGTCCCCGACGTCGACCGGCTAGCCCGGTCGATGCTGATGCTGCACGGTGACCATCACGACCACGAGGAAGCGCCGGCCCGCAACGGCGGCTCCGGATCCTGGTCGAAGTCAAGGGATTTCGCCAACGATCCGCAGCGTGCCGCCGCCGTCGCCGAAGCCAGTCGCGCCGACCGGGAGCGCTACCTTCGCTCGGGCCTGCTGCCGGTGGATTGCCGGTTCTGCCACGTCACGGTCACCGTCCGGAAACTGGGCCCGGGCCACACCGCCGTGCAATGGAACACCGAGGCCTGGCAGCGGTGCGCCCACTTCACCGAGGTGCGCAACTCCGGTGGCGACACCGCGCGCACCCGTTCCTGCCCGAAGTTGAGCGACAGCATCGAGCATGCGGTCGCGGAGGGTTACCTGGGCGAGCCCGAGGATCCGGACGCCGACTGAATCACTGCCCTTGGGGCAGTTTGGTTATCGCTTCGAACGCCTCTAGGAATACCGCGGCGATGTCGCCCTCGCGGGCGCCGGCCATCGGCTTCTTCTGCAGGAGGACACGCTGCACGCCGATGCCCAATAGCAGGGCGGTGACCATGTCCGCGCGAATCCTGGGCCGGTCCGCCGTTATCCGCTTGGCCAGGTTGTGGGTGAGGCCCGCATCGAGCTGCTCGTTGAGACGCGCCACGACCGAAGGGTCGCCGCTGGACCTCAGCAGGGCGAACAACGGGGCGTCGACATCGCGGCGCGCGCCCAGCACCCGGGCGATCAATCGCTCCGCCAGCACATCGTCCGCGGCGCCGAGAAGTTCCTCCACATTCTCCGAAACCTCCGTTGCTTCCGCGAAGAGCCTTTCCTTCGACCCGAAATAGCGGCGGACCAAAGTGACATCCACACCGGCTTTCGACGCCACCTCGCGCAGGCCAATGGCGTTGTAGCCCCGCGCAAGGAAGAGCTCGCGGGCGGATTCCAGCAGGCGGATTCTGGTGGCACCGGCGTCGCGGCGCCGTGGTGGCACGTCGTCCATCTGTCCTCCTTTGTCTACAACCGTAGACATATCCGCCCCGGCGGCGCTACGCTGAGGGCATATGTCTACGACTGTGGACATATGCCGGTGAGTTGAGGGAGGTTCTCATGGCCGGGGTGATGCTTGTCAAACAGCGGGTCGCCAGTGTCGATCAATGGAACGACGTGTTTCGCGAACCCCGACTCGATGCAACCCGGCGCCGGCATGGGCTGGTCGTGACCGGTACCTACATCGACGGCGACGACCCCACCACCGTCATCGTCGTCATGAAGATGGAAAACATCGATGCGGCAAGGCGATTCGCGGCCTCGTCCGAGCTTGCCAGGGCGCGCGAGCACGCGGGCGCGATCGGTCCACCAGACGGCGTTTGGCTGGGGGCCCGGCCGGTCGACGACTGATTCACAGCCCGGCGAAGCGCTCCTTGACGGTTTCGACGGTCAGCCCGTAATCCGCCAGCGAGTAACGATGTTTCGGCGCCCGCTCGCCGGACTGGCTGTCGGCGTGCGTCTGCTCCATCGCCGCCCTCGCCTCGTCGGTCAGCGTCATCCCGAACTGCCGATAGATGTCGGCCACCGTGCCGATCGGGTCGGCGATCAGTTCCTTGTAGTCGACGTCGTAGAACTGGGCCGGCGAATACTTGGCGCGGGCGGTGTTGAAGCGTTCCAACCCCCGCGACCAGGTATCCATTGCGTCGGCGCCGATCTGGGCCCCGTCAAACTTCGTCGACCATCCCTCGGCGGTGTGCTGAGCCAGCGAGCACATGGAGGCCATGATCGTCTCGACCGGCCGATGGGTCTGAATCACCAGCGCGTCGGGGTAGGTCGCCATCAAGGCGTCCAGCGCGAACAGGTGGCTGGGATTCTTGAGCACCCAACGCTTTTCGGCGTCATTGAGCCCGATCAGCTGGAGGTTCTTGCGGTGCCGCCGGTAAGACGGCGTCCAATCCTGCTCCGACAGCCACTGCGCGTAACTGGGCAGGTGCGCCAAGGTCTCGTAGGACACCGAATGCAGCGACTGGCGAAGCAGCTGCCAGCATTCCTCGAGCTCGTATGCGGCCATGAAGTGCAGGCCCGTGTAACCGGGATTCTCTCGGTGGTGCCGGTTGAATTGCTCGTCCAGTTGGCGATAAAGCGGGTGTGATTCCCAGGTTTCACGCGGCGGCCGCGGTTGCGGGAATTCGGCCAGCCACATGTGCAGGCCCTGATGCGCGGGGTCGGCGCCCAGCAGCCGGTGCAGCGCCGTGGTGCCGGTGCGCACCAGGCCGGTGACGAAGATCGGGCGTTCGATCACGACGTCGGCGTGCTGCGGGTACTGCTTCCACGACGCCTCGGACAGCAGCCGGGCCACCAGGGCTCCGCGCAGGAAAAATCGATTCATCTTGCTGCCCAACACCGTAAGGCCGGCTTCTCGCCGGTAGGAGTCCAGCAGCACCTCGAGCGCCTCGAGGTAGTTGTCGTCGTTGGCGCCGAAGTCGTCCAGCCCGGTCAGCTTGCTGGCCGATGCGTGCAGTTCGTCGACGGTGCCGATATCGGTGCGATCAGCTCCCATGTCGCCATCTCCTCCTCATCCCCTCGCTCTGCATCGTCGATGGCGGCATTACGTGTGGTACTCCCCGCAGTTGACGTCCAGCGTCTGCCCGGTGATGCCGCTGGACAGGTCGCTGGCCAAGAACAGGATCGCCGAGGCCACCTCGTCTTCGGTCGGCAGGCGCTTCAGGTCGGAGTTCGCCGCGGTGGCCGCGTAGATCTGGTCCACCGTGGTGCCGTATTTGCCCGCCTGATGTTCGAAGTAGGCCTGCAGGGTGTCACCCCAGATATAGCCGGGGGCAACGGAATTGACGCGGATCCCCTTCTCGCCGAGCTCGGTGGCCAGGGACTGTGACATCGACAGCAGCGCCGACTTGGCCATCTTGTAGGCGCCGTACTTGGCCTGGGAGTGCCGCAGCACCATGGAGTTGACGTTGACGATCGACCCGTGCGACTTCTCCAACGCGGGCGTGAAGGCCTGGATGAGCCGCAACGCGCCCAGGGCGCTGAGCTCGATCGCATCACGGATGTGCTGAAAACTGGTGCCGGCCAACGGCTTCATCGATGGCACGCGGAACGCGTTGTTGATCAACACGTCGACTTTGCCGTAGGTGGCCATGGTCGTCTCGACGAGGTAGTTGACCTCGTCGTCGTCGGTGATGTCGCAGCGCACGGCCAGCGCCTTGTGCCCGGCGTCGTTGACCTCCTTGGCGACGCTTTCCAGCCGTTCCACGGTCCTCGCCGCGAGGACCAGGTCGGCACCGTCCTGGGAGAACCGGTGCGCCAGGGTGGTGCCGAGTCCCGGCCCGACGCCGCTGATGACGACGACCTTTTCGTTGAGCAATCCTGACATGGTCACCCCAGCATCCTGGCCGCAATTTGTTGTTGGCGCAGCGCTATTCGCGCCCGCCATTCGTCGTCGGAGATCTTATTGTGCTCGAAGTACGGCAACGTGGCGGGTACGGCGTCGAAGTCGACCAACTCCACGGTGGGCCCGTCCGCCTCGGTGAGCTGACGCGACACCCGCTGCCAACGGAACTGCAGGAAGCCCCGCCGATGCGCCAGCGTCTCGACCCAGTTGGTCACTCCCGGATTCTGGTCGGCGACGACGATGCGCACCTTGCCGTCCGGATCCGCTTGCGCCTGAGTGTTGTTCAGCGACGTCTGGTGGTTGATGTAATCCAGGGAGATGTACCACAGGCTGCCCAGCTGGAAGCCGAGGTAGGGCGCATCGGAAACCGGGATGGTGATCACCAGCGCCTGATCGGGCCGCAGGTCGTAGTGGCCGACCGACGAATACTGGGTCGCGAGTCCGCCCGGCGTGAGCCGGGGCGCAACCATGGTGTTCACCGGAAGGTCGAGATAGAACCACTGCGGGAATTGCAGCCACGTCTTCACCCGGTTGACGAGCTGCTTTCCCGCTGTGGCATAACGCTTTTCGATCGTCTCGCGGCTCAGCGGCGGGGGCGCGGTGCCCGCGGTGTCGAGCCGGGAAATCGCCAGCGTGCCGCGCTGTGCCGACCAGTCCCCATAGACCTCGCGGATGACCAACTGGCCGTTGCTGGTGGGCCGCACCCGCCACTCGAAACTGCCGTCGGCCGCGATCTCGAGTTCGCGGTCGTCGAACGCCGCCTGGCTGGCCGGCACGTTGTCGTCGGTGTATTCACCCCCGAGCAGCTGGAAGCTCAGGTCGGTCGTGGTGCCGCGCCGGCCGGTGACGACGTAGTCGTGATTGGCGTGTACCCGGGTGCCGAAGTAGAGGGTGTCGGGGTTGTCGAGGCCCATCTTGGTGAACGGCCCGGTTCCGGACTGCAGGAACGGGTGGTCCCGTTCGTAGTCGAAGGCGAGGTGGATACAGGCCGAAACGCAGCCCGCCAGATACTGCAGCCCTTCCAGGAGGTCTGCCTCGGTCTCGATGAAGGGCGCGTCGGCGACCAGTTTCTCGGCTTCGGCGATCGCGGCGGTGAGAGGATCAGAGAACACGCATAGACGCTAGAACGTGTTCTACTTTTTCGTCAATGGCGAACGTTCCCGCGCGTCCGCCCTAGCGTTCACCGACGAGGCCGACTCACTACGGTGCGCACTGCTGCGACAGGTCGATCAGATGCTGCCGCACGTCCGGATGCCGGTTGAGGTAGTCGATGACGTTGGGGCCGCCGCCTTCCGCCTCCGACTTGGCCTGAAGCTGCGCGTGGAGATCGGGATGCCGCTGCAGGTACTGGTCGATGGAGTTACCCACGGTCTGATCGCATTGGGGCGCGGCGCCGGCGACCGGGAGCGCGATCACGCTCGCGGCGGTGACGGCCAGCAAACTCCCGGCGAGCACGCCGTACGGTCCGCGGCCACGAGTGTTCCTGGATGTCACGGTCATGCGCGCCAGGTTACTCCGGATAGCTTTGCGTGGCCTGTGCATGCGCAGGCTACTTGGCGGCGGCACCGCTTTCTTGCTCGCGCTTGATCTCCAGCGCGATGTCGATGAGTTGGTCTTCTTGACCGCCGATGAGCTTGCGCTGACCGGCGCGGTGCAGCAACTGGTGGGCGGGCACGCCGTAGCGCTCGGACTGGCGGATCGCGTGCTTGAGGAAGCTCGAGTAGACACCGGAGTAGCCCATGATCAGGGCGTTGCGGTCCAGCAGGCACTCGGCCGGCATGGCCGGGGCGACCACCTCTTCGGCGGCGTCGGCGATGTCGAAGAAGTCGATCCCGGTCTTGACGCCGATCTTGTCGAACACGCCGATGAGCGCCTCGACGGGCGCGTTGCCCGCCCCGGCACCGAACCGGCGACACGAGCCGTCGATCTGCTTGGCGCCCGCGCGGACGGCCTCGACACTGTTGGCCACCCCGAGCCCCAGGTTTTCGTGGCCGTGGAAGCCCACCTGGGCGTCGTCGCCGAGCTCGGCGACCAGGGCCGCGACCCGGTCGCGCACCCCTTCGAGGACCAGCGCGCCGGCCGAGTCGACCACGTAGACGCACTGGCACCCGGCGTCGGCCATGATGCGGGCCTGGGCGGCCAGCTTCTCCGGCGGAATCGTGTGGCTCATCATGAGGAACCCGACGGTTTCCAGGCCGAGTTCGCGGGCCAGGCCGAAGTGCTGAATGGACACGTCGGCTTCGGTGCAGTGGGTGGCGATCCGGCAGATCGAGCCGCCGTTGTTCTGGGCCTCCTTGATGTCCTCCTTGGTGCCGACCCCGGGCAGCATCAAAAAGGCGATCTTGGCTTCGGTGGCCGTCTGCGCGGCCAGTTTGATCAGCTCCTGCTCGGGGGTTTTGGAGAAGCCGTAGTTGAAGCTGGAGCCGCCCAGCCCGTCGCCGTGGGTGACCTCGATGACGGGCACCCCCGCGGTGTCCAGGGCGGCCACGATGGCACCCACCTCTTCTTTGGTGAATTGGTGGCGCTTGTGGTGCGAGCCGTCCCGCAACGACGTGTCGGTCAGCCGTACGTCCCAGATCGGGTTGAAGAAAATGTCGTGTGTGCTCATGCCTGCGCTCCCGGCGCCGTCGCGGATAAGGATTCCTTCGCGATCTCCTCGCCGACCTTGGTGGCCGCGGCGGTCATGATGTCCAGGTTGCCCGCGTACGGGGGCAGGTAATCGCCGGCGCCCTCGACCTCGACGAACGTGGTCACCACCGCCTGTCCACCGGAGTTCAGCGACGGCTCGTCGAACTGCGGCTCGTTGAGCAGCCGGTAGCCGGGCACGTAGGTCTGCACCTCGGCCACCACGTCGTGGATGGACTGCGCGATCGCGTCGCGGTCGGCGTCCTCGGGGATGGCGCAGAAGATGGTGTCGCGCATGATCATCGGCGGGTCGGCCGGGTTGAGGATGATGATCGCCTTGCCCCGCTTGGCGCCGCCGATCGTCTCGACACCCTTGCTGGTGGTCTTGGTGAACTCGTCGATGTTGGCCCGCGTGCCCGGCCCGGCCGAGACCGACGCCACCGACGC
>NZ_LZIX01000106.1:0-10122 GCF_001666955.1 Mycobacterium sp. E735
GCGAACCTGGCGATCGCCCCCGCACGCAGGTAGTCGCCGTAGGAGAAACCGCCGGGCACCACCACGGCGTCGACGCCCTTGAGGTCGGCGTCGGCGTGCCACAGGCTGACGGCCTCGGCACCGACACGCCGCGCCGCCCGGGCGGCGTCGACGTCGTCCAGGGTTCCCGGGAACGTGATGATGCCGATCCGCGCGGTCACCGGGTCTCCCGGCTGATCGTCCAGTCCTCGATCACGGTGTTCGCCAAGAGCGTCTCTGCTATGTCGGCGAGGACCGAGTCGTCAACGGTTTCGTCGACTTCGAGTTCGAACCTCTTGCCTTGTCTGACTTCTGAGATCCCCGGATGACCGAGTCGGCCCAGCGCGCCGACGATCGCCTGACCCTGCGGGTCGAGAATCTCCGCTTTGGGCATCACATGAACGACTACCCGGGCCACCGGCGCTCCTCCTCAGATTTGTCCCCGCGCCAACTCTACCGGCGAAAGTGCAGCTCGGCCGTCACGGGCACGACGCAATGTAGGCCTCGCACAGGGGGGCGGTCAACGCGTTCAGCACCGGGTCGTCGGCCATGGCGGGCCACGGAACCTGCGGCGGCGCCGACGACCAGAGCGTCAGCTCGGTGATCGTGCTGCTCGACGGGTGGGCGACCAGGTACGTGTGCATGACGATCGGACCGCTGATCACCGCGGCCATCCGGTTCGTTTCGTCGGTGGTGATCGACGGGGATTGCAGCGGCGTTCGCTGCTGGCAGGAGCGCAGCGCGGCGACGGCGGTGCTGAACGCCGAAGACGCGAGGGCGCCGCCGCTGGCCGTATCGCCGCGCCAGTGCAGGATCTGCGCCTGCAGCTGCCACTGCCCGTCGGGATGCGCGACGGCGGCGCGCGCCACGACGGCCGAGTCGCGGGGGTCCCGCGGCACCGGGGCTGTGGCGCACAGCTCCTCGAATCGGAATCGAGGCCCGGGCGCCGCGCCGGTAACCTGCGCCGCGAGCCCGGCGAGCGGGGGCCAGCCGTAAACGGAGTCCAGCGGCACGGCCCGGCGCTGGATCCAGGCGGAATCAGGGATCTGGTCGCACACGGGCGGGCAGGCCTGCGGCTCGGCATGTGCGGGCACCGCGACGATGAACGCCACCGCGAGGCCGCCGACCACCGCCATGGCCGCCAGGATCACCCGCATCGGCATCACTCTCCCGTCAGGGCACAATCGTAAACATGCAACTGACGCATTTCGGCCACTCCTGTCTACTTGCAGAATTCGACCACACCCGAGTGCTCTTCGATCCTGGGACTTTCGCGCACGGTTTCGAGGGCATATCGGGTTTATCCGCGATCCTGATCACCCATCAGCACCCCGACCACGTCGACGGCGCCCGACTGCCGGCCCTGCTCGAGGGCAACCCGGGCGCGGCGCTTTATGCCGATCCGCAAACCACCGCCCAGCTCGGGGCGCCGTGCCAGGCGGTGCACGTCGGTGACGAACTGCGGATCGGTGAACTGACGGTGCGCGCCGTCGGCGGCAAACACGCCGTCATTCACCCGGAAATCCCGGTCATAGAGAACATTTCGTTCCTGGTGGGCGACGGCGATCATCGGGCCAGGCTGATGCATCCCGGTGATGCGCTGTTCGTGCCCGGCGAGCCGGTGGACGTGTTGGCCACCCCGGCAGCCGCCCCGTGGATGAAGATCTCCGAGGCCGTCGACTACCTGCGCGCCGTCGCACCGGCGCGCGCCGTACCCATCCACCAAGGGATCATCGCCCCCGACGCGCGGGGCATCTATTACGGCCGGCTCACCGAGATGACCACCACAGACTTCCAAGTGCTCCCCGAAGAGGACGCGGTCACCTTCTAGCGCTACCCCGTCCGGCGAGCTAGGCGATATCGTCGCCCACGCCGCGTCCGGCGGCCCGCCCAGAGAAGATGCAGCCGCCCAGGAATGTGCCCTCCAGGGCGCGGTAGCCGTGCACGCCGCCCCCACCGAACCCGGCCACCTCACCCGCGGCGTAGAGGCCGGCCAGCGGCGTTCCGTCGGCCTTCAGCACGCGGCCGGCCAGGTCGGTCTCTATGCCGCCCAACGTCTTTCGGGTCAGGATGTGCAACTTGACCGCGATCATCGGGCCCGCCTTGGGGTCGGTCAGCCGGTGCGGTGCGACCACCCGGCCCAGCCGGTCGCCCAGATAGCCGCGGGCGGCACGGATCGCGGTGATTTGTCCGTCCTTGCTGAATTTGTTGGCCACCTCGCGGTCGCGGGCGGTCACCTCGGCCTCGACGGTGGCGTAGTCCAGCGGCGCGACATCGGGCAGCTTGTTCATCGCGGTTACCAACTCCCGCAACGAGTTCGCGCTGACGAAGTCCACTCCCCGGTCGACGAATGCCTGCACCGGGCCCGGGGGCCCGGAGCGCGCCCGGTTACGTAGCAGCTCACGCAGGCTCTGCCCGGTCAGGTCGGGGTTCTGCTCCTGCCCGGAGAGCGCGAACTCTTTCTCAATGATCTTGGCGTTCAACACGAACCACGTGTAGTCATACCCGGATCTGGTGATGTATTCCAGCGTGCCCAGGGTGTCGAAACCCGGGTACAGCGGTACCGGCAGCCGCTTTCCGGCCGCGTCGAGCCACAGTGACGACGGTCCGGGGATGATGCGAATGCCGTGCAGCGGCCAGATGGCGTCGTAATTGGTGATACCTTCGGTGTAGTGCCACATGCGGTCCGGGTTGATCACCCGGGCGCCGGCCTGCTGGGAGATGCCGATCATCCTGCCGTCGACGTGGGCAGGCACCCCGCTGAGTAGTTGCTCGGGTATGCGGCCCATGCGCTTGGGCCAATTCTTGCGCACCAGCTCGTGATTGCCGCCGATGCCGCCGCTGGTGACGATCACAGCGAGCGCGCGAAACTCGAATTGCCCCACGGGTGTTCGTGATGACGCCACGCCCCTGGGCGCGGCTGCGGGCTCCAGCACCGTGCCGCGGACCCCGGTCACCGCGCCGCCCTCGACGATCAACTCATCAACCCGGTGGCGGTGCGCGAAGCGCACCGTCGAGCGGTCCCGCAGCTGACGGGCGAAGATTTCGACCAACGCGGGGCCCGTGCCCCAGGTGATGTGGAAGCGGGGCACCGAATTGCCGTGCCCCTGTGCGTCATAGCCGCCACGTTCGGCCCAGCCCACCAGGGGGAAGATCTTCAGTCCCCGGTCGCGCAGCCAACGGCGTTTTTCCCCCGCGGCGAAGTCGACGTAGGCGTGCGCCCATTGGCGTGGCCAGTAGTCCTCGGGCCGATCGAACGCCGCGGTACCGAGCCAGTCTTGTAGGGCGAGTTCGTGGCTGTCGCGAATCCCCAGACGGCGCTGCTCGGGGCTGTCGACGAAGAACAGGCCGCCGAACGACCAGAATGCTTGCCCACCCAGGTTGGCGCTGCTCTCCTGGTCGAGGATCAGCACCCGCAGCCCCCGGTCCACCAGCTCGCAGGCGGCCACCAAGCCCGCGAGTCCCGCCCCGACGATGATGGCGTCGGCGCCGAACCCCCCGGCCGAAGAATCGCTCATGTCCGCCCAGGGTAGTGCCCGCGCCGAGCGGTTTGAGGAAACGCTTCGTCAGGCCGCGTCGAGAATGGCCTTGTCGCGCTGCCAGCGGTACACCGCCGGTGCGCAGCCGTGCATCAGCGACAGGTCGACGGCGTCGACCATGGCCTGCAGCGGCCCGGGCTTGCGCAGGTGGCGGGCGGCCACGGCCACCCGCACGACTCCGCCCCGGCGGGCGATCCGCTCGGCGGACAGCACCACCATCCGGCACCACCACGGTTCGGTGAGAAAGCCTTCCCCGATGCCCAACACGCGGGAGCGCACGGTGGTGTGCCGCACCAGGTCGGTGATCCCGTGCAGATCCGCGAGAAGCCGAAAGCCGTTGTCCGGCAAGGCTTTGACAACGCCCGGGGACACCACCCAGCCGGGCGCCGCGAACAGCCGGGTGCGCAGTCCTAGGTGCTCGAGCACCCGGTCGGCGGCCATCAGCCGCAGGTTGGCCTCATGGGCACGCAGGATGGCGAATTCACCGCGGCGCTTCTTGGTGGCGGCATCGTCATAGCCGTGCAGCACGATCGCGTCGCCACCGGACCTCCGGCCGGTCAGCCATTCGACGGTGCGCGGGTCGCGGTCGAGTCGGTAGTCACCGCTGAGCCGAGGGGCCACCAACAACGACACCGGGACATTGCGGGCATCCATCTGAGCGCAGAACGCCTCAACGTCGTCGAGGGTGCGTTCGCCTATCCCCGAGACCGAGACGATCAATTTTCCAGCCACACCCGCAGTTTGACGATCTCAGGTGTCGGAATGGTGAAGGACACGCAGACGGCAGGCGTATATCGGAACCGCTGGGCCGCTGGTCGCGCGGGATGCGCGCCACCCGAACGGGGTCCCGCGGGCTGACGGCGCTGGAATCGGTTCGATATGCTAAGCAACGCCATGGATCAGGCCCCTTACGTAGCGGCCGACACGCCGCTGCCTTACGACCCCGCCCCGCAGCTGGGCGAGGGCGAGCGGGAGTATCCCGACAAGCTCGACGCCGGCCTGTTGCGGATTTCCGGCGTCTGCATCCTGGCCACGGTCATGGCGATCGTGGACGTCACCGTCGTCAGCGTCGCGCAACGCACCTTCATCGACCAATTCGGGTCTTCCCAGGCCGTCGTCGCGTGGACTATGACCGGCTACACGTTGGCGTTGGCGACGGTCATACCGATCACCGGGTGGGCAGCCGACCGGTTCGGCACCAAACGGCTTTTCCTGGGCTCCGTGCTGGCCTTCACGTTGGGCTCGCTACTATGTGCGTTGGCAGCAAACATGTTGCAGCTCATTGTTTTTCGGGTGGTCCAGGGGATCGGCGGCGGCATGCTGTTGCCCCTGAGTTTCATGATCTTGACCCGCGAAGCGGGCCCGCGGCGGCTGGGTCGGCTGATGTCGATCCTGAGCATCCCGATGCTGCTCGCGCCGATCGGTGGCCCGATCCTGGGCGGCTGGCTCATCGACACTTCGAGCTGGCGGTGGATCTTCTTGATCAACCTGCCGATCGGACTCGTCACCATCGCGCTCGGGGCGATCATTTTCCCCCGGGACCACCCGTCGCGTTCGGAAACCTTCGACGTCGTCGGGGTGCTGCTGCTGTCACCCGGCCTGGCCACGTTCCTGTTCGCGGTGTCGTCGATCCCGCGATGCGGCACCGTCGCCGACCGCCACGTGCTCATACCGGCCACCATCGGCCTGGCCTTGATCGCCGGGTTCGTCGCGCACGCGTGGCGCCGCGCCGATCATCCCCTCATCGATCTGCGGTTGTTTCGTAACCCGGTGCTCACCCACGCCAACGTGACGATGGTGGTATTCGCCGGCGCCTTCTTCGGGGCCGGCCTGCTGCTGCCGAGTTATTTCCAGCAGGTGCTGCATCAGACGCCGATGCAGGCGGGCCTGCGCATGATCCCCCAGGGACTCGGCGCCATGCTGACCATGCGTCTGACCGGGCCATTGGTGGACCGACGGGGGCCCGGCAAGATCGTGCTGGTCGGTATCGGGCTGATCACCGCCGGTCTGGGCACGTTCGCCGTTGGCGTGGCCAGGCAGGCGGACTACTGGCCCACGCTGCTGATCGGCCTCACAATCATGGGCCTCGGGATGGGCTGCACCATGATGCCGTTGTCTGTCGCCGCGGTGCAGGCGCTCACCCTGCACCAGATCGCCCGGGGCACGACGCTGATGAGCGTCAGCCATCAGGTGGGCGGATCGGTGGGCACGGCTTTGATGTCGATGATCCTGACCAATCAGTTCAATCGGAGCGAGAACATCGTCGCCGCGAACAAACTCGCGGCGTTGCAGCAGCAAGCCGCTGTCAGCGGGGTGCCAGTGAACCAGTCCGCGATACCGCCTCAGGCGCTGAATGCCGGCTTTTGGGACAACGTGGTGCACGACCTTTCCCGCGCCTATACGGCGGTATTTGTGATAGCCGTGGTGTTGGTGGCGTTCACGTTCATTCCGGCGTCTTTTCTGCCAAAAAAGCCGGCGAGCCAAACGGTGGGCCATTAGCAGGCATGACAGCGGCACCCGGGTGCACGTGGCTGGTCGGTTAAAACCCCAGGCAGTAGCCATGGTGCGACGCCATCCCGGGTCCAGTTCACGGGCCTGGGTATGGTGGTGAGCTGATATCGAACCAAGCCCAAACGGCAGATTAAGACGGGGGCCGAAGCAAACGTCTGAAAGGGTCCGCGTGAGGGTACGGGTACAGATATGCTCGGCAACGCCATGCAGAAGGCCGATTCCGTGACGTCCGACCCCCCGGTGCCGAGTGCCGCCACCGGGCAACCAAACGCGGATGAGCGTCAGTATCCCGACAAGTTAGACGCCGCACTCTTCCGTGTCGCGGCCGTCTGTGGGATGGCCACGATCATGGCGCTGCTCGATACCACCGTGGTCAGCGTGGCGCAACGCACCTTCGCCGCACAGTTCGGATCCACCCTCGCGGTCGTGTCGTGGACCATGGCGGGCTACATGCTGGCGTTGGCAACCGTGATTCCCGTCACTGGTTGGGCGGTCGATCGATTCGGCACCAAACGACTCTTCATGGGTGCGGTTTTTGTCTTCACACTGGGCTCCTTGCTGTGCGCGATGGCGCCGAACATCTTGGCGCTCATCGTGTTCCGGGTGATACAGGGGCTCGGCGGCGGTATGCTCATGCCGCTGAGTTCGATGATCCTGACCCGCGAGGCCGGCCCCCAACGACTTGGTCGCCTGATAGCGATCGGTGGGATTCCGCTGGTGCTTGCGCCAATTGGCGCGCCCATCCTGGGCGGCTGGGTGATTGACACCTACGGCTGGGAGTGGATCTTCCTGATCAACCTGCCCATCGGGATCACCACCATTGTCCTTGCGGCGATCCTATTTCCGAGAGATCGTCCTGAGCCGAGCGAAGCACTCGACTTCACAGGCGCGCTGCTGCTGTCGCCGGGGGTTGCGATTTTCCTGTGCGGGGTGTCGTCCATTCCCGGACGCCATACAGTAGCCGACCGCTATGTCCTGATACCGGTGATCATTGGCCTTGCCCTGATTACCGCGTTCGTACTACACGCCTGGTATCGCACCGATCACCCGCTCATCGACTTGAGGTTGTTGAAGAACCGCGTAGTCACGCAGGCCAACCTGACCCTGCTGGTTTTCACCGTCGGCTACGTCGGCGCCGGGCTCACGCTGCCGAGCTACTTCCAGCTGGTAATGAACGAAACCCCGATGCAGTCTGCGATGCGCCTTGTCCCACAGGCGCTGGGAGCCGCGTTGACCATGCCGCTCGCCGGCATCTATGCGGATAAGCGCGGCCCCGGCAAAGTCGTGTTGATAGGCCTTCCGCTGATAGCGGCTGGCCTGGGCATTTTTGCCTATGGAGTGGCCAGGCATGCCGACTACATGCCTACGCTGCTGGTCGGCTTGACGATCATGGGGCTGGGCATCGGCTGCACCACCGCCCCGCTGGGCGCTGCGGTGGTCCAGGCTCTTGCTCCGCAACAGATCGCCCGGGGTACGACCCTGGTCAGCGTCAACCTCGAGGTGAGTAGCTCAATCGGAGCCGCCCTGATGGCGGTCATCGTGACAACCCAGATCAGCCGCAACGACATCATAGCCGGAAAGGCGGCATCGTTGCCGTCAAACGCCGGCGGGCACGGGCCGTCGGCTGATGCCTCGGGAGCAGCGCACCAGGCTCTGCCACCCGACGTCGCGAGCGCTCTGTTGAACAACCTCACGCACGCGTACACGACGGTCTTCGTGCTGGCGGTCGCGCTGGTGGCCTTCACCATCATCCCTGCGGCTTTCCTACCGAAGCGTGCGCCGGTCCGACCGACCGACGACTAGGCCGTCGACCGCCGAACGACATCGGCGTGACGGGACCGCACGACTAGCCTTGGTCGGCGTTGGCGGCGGCCAATAGCCAGGCGTATTGGAAAGCGGTCTCCTGCCACGCCTTGTAGCGACCGCTGACTCCGCCGTGTCCGGCGTTCATCTGCGTCTTCAGCAGGATTGGACTGCCGTTGGCGTTGGCGTGCCGCAGTGCCGCCACCCACTTGGCGGGCTCCACGTAGTAGACCCTGGTGTCGTTCAGGGAAGTCATCGCCAGGATGGCGGGATACCGCTTGGCTTCGACGTTTTCATACGGCGAATAAGACTTCATGTATGAGTAGACGTCCTTGTCCTGCAACGGGTTTCCCCATTCGTCCCACTCGGTGACGGTGAGCGGCAAGGAAGGATCGAGGATGGTGGTGAGCGGGTCGACGAACGGGACCTGCGCGAGAATTCCGGCGAAGAGTTCCGGCGCCAGGTTGGCGACCGCCCCCATCAGCAGACCGCCCGCGCTGCCACCCAGGGCCACAAGCTGACGCGGCCGAGTGACACCCGTGTCGACCAAATGCCTTGCCGCCGCTACGAAGTCGGTAAAAGTGTTTTTCTTCTCCAGCAGCTTGCCATGCTCGTACCACGGGCGGCCCATTTCACCGCCCCCGCGGACGTGGGCGATGGCGAACACCATGCCCCGGTCCAGCAGCGACAGCCGAGCAATGGAAAAGCTGGGGTCGGTGCATATCTCGTAGGCACCGTAGCCGTACAGCAAAGCCGGTGCGGGAAATTCGATACCGGTGCGGTGCACGATGGACACGGGGATGCGGGTGCCGTCGTCGGCGATCGCCCAGTCGCGCCGCTCCACGTAGTCGGCGGTGCGGTAACCGCCGAGCACGGGTTGTTCGCGCAGCAGCGTGCGTTCACCGGTGGCGAAGTCGATGTCGTATACCCGTGCCGGGACGACCAGCGACCCTGCCCTGATCCGCAGCTTGGGCGCACGCCAGTTAGGGTTGCCGGCAAGACCGGCCGACATCAGCTCGGAGTCGAACGAAATCTCCTCAGGTTCGCCATATTCCCCGCCGGCGGCGATGTCCCACACCTGGAGCCGGGGCAACGCCTCCCGCCGGTAGCTGACCACCAGATGGCCGGCGAAGGCGTCGACGCCGTCGAGCCGCACGTCGTCGCGGTGCGGGATGAGCGTGCGCTGCTGGGCCGGGTCGCTGACCGGCGCCTCGGTCAGGGTGAAGTTGACCGCGTCCTCGTTGTGCAGAATCAGGAACCGGTCTTGGCCGCCGACCACCGCGTGTTCGACCGCGTACTCGATGCCTTCGCGCCGTGGCAGCACCACGGTGAACGGGGCATGCGGATCCGCGGCGTCCGCGTACCGGTACTCAGAGGTGATCGAGGACCCCGATGCGATGAAGACGTAGGCCTCGCTACGAGTCAGCCCGACGCCGAGCCAAAACCGTTCGTCGGCCTCGTGATACACCAGTTCCGAAGGTTCGCCGGAGCCCACGCGGTAGCGCCACACCTTATCGGGGCGGTGGGCCGCATCCAGGGTCAGGTAGTACACCGTGTGGTTGTCTGCCGCCCAGGTCGCGCCCGCCCCGATGTCGGCGATCTCGTCCGGATACAGCTCGCCCGTGCGCAAGTCCTTGAAGCGCAGCGTATAACGTTCGTCGCCGACGGTGTCGACGGAGTACGCCAGGAGGTTCCCGTCCAGGCTGACGGTGGCTGCACCGAGCGCGAAGAATTCGTGGCCCTGCGCCTCGGTGTTCGAGTCGAGCAGGATCTGCTCGCCGGGCACTTCGGTGTTCTCTTCCAGGATCGGCGGATCCCAGTCATCGGGATTGCTTATCGGGCAACGACATTGAACCCGGTATTGCTTCCCCTCAAAGGTACGGGCGTAGTACCACCAGTCCCCCTGCCGAGTCGGGACCGACAGATCGGTCTCCTTGGTACGTGCCTTGATCTCGGCAAAGATCTTCTGCCGCAACGGTTCGAGATCTGCCGTCATCATGTCGACGTACTCGTTTTCCGACTCGAGGTAGGCGATGACTTCGGGGTCGGACTTGTCGCGCAGCCATTCATAAGGATCGATGAAGACGTCCCCGTGATGCTCACGCCGGGTCTGCTGCCGCTTTGCGACAGGCGGCACGGGGGCTGCGGCCGAAGTCTCCGTCACGCGCCGATCCAGTCGCCAAAGCTCAAGCCGGAAATCCGTTCATAGGCGTCGATATAACGGCCGCGGGTGGCGTCGATGATTTCGTCG
>NZ_LZIX01000107.1:0-49237 GCF_001666955.1 Mycobacterium sp. E735
GGGTGTACCGGCTGGCTTACCGCCTCTCGGGCAATCAGCATGACGCGGAAGACCTGACGCAGGAGACCTTCATCCGGGTTTTCCGATCGGTGCAGAACTACCAGCCGGGAACGTTCGAAGGCTGGCTGCACCGCATCACCACCAACCTTTTCCTCGACATGGTGCGCCGGCGCGCCCGCATCCGGATGAAGGTCTCCTGCGTCAGGTCTTCCGCGTCATGCTGATTGCCCGAGAGGCGGTAAGCCAGCCGGTACACCCGGTCGGCGTGCTGACGGACCAACTCGTCCCACGAGGGCATCGTGGACTTGTCCCCGGTCGCGTCGAAAACCGCGGTGCCCTGCAGGCCGTCGGAAGGCTCCACCCACTCGTCGGCGGGGCAGTCCTGCGGGTGCGACATGCTGGTCGGGCCCAAAAGCGTGGTGATGATCGAATCCTCCGAATCCGTCCTGTCACAAAGCGACAAGTCGTCATCGACGGCAACACGTGGCCGCCAATCCGTATTCCCGGTCCCACCCGCTCCGCGATCCATAGGGACACCGTCGCGTATGGGCGTATGTGCGATATATGAACAGTCTGAGCTCAGCCTGAGAAACCTTTTCGTTACCAGCGCTGTGCTGGACATATCCGTCGCGGGGTGAGGTTAAACGCACCGGCTTTCCCGGGCGTGTCGTGGCGGCGCGGCTTAGGCGTGCCATGCCGGGGCGCGCACCGGAGTGGAATACGCTGCGGGCATGGACGGCACCGACGCAGACACCCCCGGCCAGCCGGCGCCCAGTCGAGCCGAATCCCTCTTCGCGCACGCCGAGGGGTCGATCTCCGAGGACGCGCTGCTGGCGGCCGCCCGCGAGCGCGCCGTGGACATCGGTGCGGGCGCGGTCACGCCCGCGGTCGGCGCGCTGCTGAGCCTGCTGGTCAAGCTCAGCGGCGGCAAGGCCGTGGCGGAGGTGGGCACCGGCGCCGGGGTCAGCGGACTTTGGTTGCTATCCGGCATGAGCGACGACGGCGTCCTGACGACGATCGACATCGAACCCGAGTACCTGCGGCTCGCCAAGCAGGCCTTCTCCGAGGCCGGGATCGGCCCCTCGCGCACCCGGTTGATCAGCGGCCGGGCCCAGGAGGTCCTCACCCGCCTGGCCGACGAGTCCTACGACCTGGTGTTCGTCGACGCCGACCCGGTCGACCAGCCCGACTACGTCATGGAGGGCGTGCGGCTGCTGCGGTCCGGCGGCGTCATCGTGGTGCACCGGGCCGCTCTCGGCGGGCGCGCCGGCGACCCCGCCGCCCGCGACGCCGAGGTGGTCGCGGTGCGGGAAGCGGCACGGCTTATCGCCGAGGACGAGCGGCTCACGCCCGCCCTGGTGCCGCTGGGCGACGGCATCTTGGCCGCGGTTCGCGACTGACCCGCGCGGCGACCCGCCGCGCCCGGCCGCGCCGCGCTTGCGATCGCCACTGGTCCGATGGTGGCGACCCGCCGCGCCCGGCCGCGCCGCGCTTGCGATCGCCACTAGTTCGATGGTGGCGACCCGCCGCGCCCGGCCGCGCCGCGCTTGCGATCGCCACTGGTTCGATGTTTACGAATTCTTGACGCGATACCACCTTGACTCGCGACTGAACGGCCGTTTAACGTACTGAACATGCGTTCAGCCGACCTGACCGCAACCGCTCGAATCCGCGACGCGGCCATCGAGCAGTTCGGACAGCACGGCTTCGGCGTGGGACTGAGGGCCATCGCCGAAGCCGCGGGGGTGAGCGCCGCGCTCGTCATTCACCACTTCGGTTCCAAGGAAGGCCTGCGAAAGGCCTGCGACGACTACGTCGCCGAAGAGATCCGCAGTTCCAAATCGGAGGCGATGCGGTCCAACGACCCCGCCACCTGGTTCGCGCAGCTCGCCGAGATCGAGGAATTCGCGCCGCTGACAGCCTACCTCCTGCGCAGCATGCAGACGGGCGGCGACCTGGCGAAGATGTTGTGGCAGAGGATGATCGACAACGCCAAAGAGTACATAGAAGAGGGTGTGCGGGCCGGGACGATAAAGCCCAGCCGTGACCCGAAGGCCAGGGCCAAGTATCTCGGCATCACGGGAGGCGGCGGCCTCCTGCTCTATCTGCAAATGCACGACACGCCAACGGATTTGCGTGCGGTCCTGCGCGATTACGCCAGGGACATGATCCTGCCGGCCCTCGAGATCTACAGCGAGGGCCTGATGGTGGACCGCACCATGTACGACGCATTCCTGGCCGCCGAAGATCAAGGAGGATCACATGCCAGCTGACAGTGTCGCACCCATCGAAATACGCGGGTTGACCAAGAACTTCGGAGCTGTGCGTGCGCTGGACGGCCTCGACCTGACGGTGCGCGAAGGTGAAGTCCACGGCTTCCTCGGCCCGAACGGCGCCGGGAAGTCGACGACCATCCGCATCTTGCTGGGCCTGGTCAAGGCAGACGGCGGTAGCGTTCGGATGCTGGGCGGCGACCCGTGGGCCGACGCGGTCGCGCTGCACCGTCAGATCGCCTATGTGCCAGGCGATGTCACGCTGTGGCCGACATTGACCGGGGGCGAGACCATCGACATGCTGGCCCGCATGCGCGGTGGCATCGATGAAAGGCGGCGCGCCGAGTTGGTCGAGCGCTTCGACCTCGACCCACACAAGAAGGCGCGGACTTACTCGAAGGGCAACCGGCAGAAAGTCTCGCTGATCTCCGCGTTCTCGTCGCGCGCCCGCCTGCTGCTCCTGGACGAGCCGAGCAGCGGCCTGGACCCGTTGATGGAGAACGTCTTTCAGCAATGCGTCGCCGAGGCTCGCGATCGCGGCGCGACCATCCTGCTGTCCAGTCACATCCTGGCCGAGACCGAAGCGCTGTGCGAACGGGTGACCATCATCCGGGCCGGCAAGACCGTCGAGAGCGGCTCGCTGGACTCGATGCGGCATCTCAGCCGCACCTCGATCAGGGCCGAAATGACCGGCGACCCCGGCGACCTCACGCGCATCAAGGGCGTCGAGGACGTCAGCGTCGAAGGCAACACCGTGCGTGCCCAGGTCGACGGCGAAAGCCTCGGAGAACTGATCCGGGCACTTGGCGACGCGGGCGTGCGCACCCTCGTCAGCCAGCCGCCGACGCTCGAGGAACTCTTCCTGCGCCACTACGACACGGCGGACAGGGTGTCCGCATCATGAGCACCGCAACCTTGGACCGGTCACACCGCCCCGCCCACCCCGCACCGCAACGGCGGCCGAACTTCGCGGGGACGCTTGGCATGCTGCGGCTCTACCTACGGCGCGACCGGGTTTCGTTGCCGCTGTGGGTGTTGCTGCTGTCGGTGCCGCTGGCAACGGTGTACGTCGGCAGCATCGAGAAGGTCTACCCCACCGAGGCGGCGCGCGCCGGCTTCGCGGCTTCCATCATGGCGAGCCCGGCACAGCGTGCCCTCTACGGGCAGGTCTACAACGACAGCCTTGGGGCGGTGGGCATTTGGAAGGCCGGGATGTTCCACCTGCTCATCTCGGTGGCCGTCATCCTGACCGTCATCCGGCACACCCGCGCCGACGAGGAGGCCGGCCGGACCGAGCTCGTGGACTCGACCGCGGTCGGGCGCTACGCCAGCCTCAGCGCCGCCCTCCTGTTGTCCTTCGGGGCCAGCCTCGCCACGGGCATGATCGGCGCGGCGGGTCTGCTCACCACCGATGTCGCCCCGGGCGGGTCCCTCGCCTTCGGTGCGGCGCTGGCCTGCTCCGGCCTGGTGTTCACCGCCGTCGCCGCGGTGGCCGCGCAGTTGTCGCCGAGCGCGCGGTCCGCCCGCGGCGCCGCGTTCGCGGTCCTGGCGGCGGCCTTCACACTGCGCGCCCTCGGCGACGCCGGTTCGGGCGCGCTGTCCTGGCTCTCGCCGCTGGGGTGGTCGCTGCAGGTCCGGCCGTACGCGGGCGACCACTGGCCGGTTCTGCTGTTGCACCTGGCGACGACCATCGTCCTCACCGCGGTGGCCTATCGGCTCCTCGCGAGCCGTGACGTGGGTGCCGGGCTGTTCGCCGAACGCCCCGGCCCCGGCTCCGCCGCCCCGGCGCTGGGCAACGTGTTCGGGCTGGCATGGCGGCTGGACCGCGGTGCCCTCGTGTTGTGGACCGTGGGCCTGTGCCTCTACGGCATCTTGATGGGCAGCGTGGTGCACGGCATCGGCGACGAGCTCGGCGGCAGCAACGCCGCGCGCGACATCGTTCTCCGAATGGGCGGGACCAACGCCTTGGCGGAGGCTTTCATCGCCGTCGCGTTCACCATGCTGGGCATGGCCGCGGCCGCGTTCGCGATCTCGCTGACGCTGCGGCTACACCAGGAGGAATCGGCGCAACGGGCCGAGACGACGCTGGCCGGTGCGGTGTCGCGAACCCGTTGGCTCGCCAGCCACGTGCTGGCCGCACTGCTCGGATCCACGGTCGCGATGCTGCTCAGCGGGCTGACCGGGGGGCTGGTCTACGGAGCCGCAGCCGGTGACATCGGCGGCAAGGTGGCCGTCGTGGTGGCGAGCGCGGCGGTACAGCTGCCCGCCGTCTGGTTGTTGTGCGCCGTGACCGTCGCCGTGTTCGGGCTTGCGCCGCGATTCACACCCGTGGCGTGGGGTGTTCTGGTCGGGTTCATCGCCCTGTACCTGATCGGCTCCCTGGCCGGGTTCTCCCAGTGGCTGCTCGACCTGGAGCCGTTCGCCCACATCCCGCGCGTCGGCGGCGATTTCACGGCCACACCACTGTTGTGGTTGCTCGCCATAGATGCCACACTGATCGCCCTGGGAGCCGTGGCTTTTCGACGACGCGATCTGCGAGTTTAGGAGCGTCATGAAGATCGGTGTTCGACTGGCGGCATCATCGATTCTCGGAATCGCCGCCTATGCTCTGGTCCTGTTCTTGCCGGCCGGCACCTTCCGCTATTGGCAGGGCTGGGTTTTCATCGCCCTGTTCACGGTGGTATCGATCGTCCCCACAATCTATCTGGCGCGCAAACATCCGGCGGCCCTGCAACGGCGCATGCATGCGGGACCGCAGGCGGAAACCCGCACGGCCCAGAAGGTCATCAGTGCCGGCGCCTTCGGAACCCTCTTCGTCGTCATGGCGTTCAGCGCGTTCGACCATCGGATGGGCTGGTCGACCGTGCCCGTGTGGCTGTGCGTGGTGGGTGACGTCCTGATGGCGACCGGCCTGGCCGTCGCCATGCGCGTGATCATCGAGAACAGTTATGCCGCTGCGACCGTGACGGTGGAGAGCGGCCAGAAGGTCGCCTCCGACGGGCTCTACAGGTTCGTCAGGCACCCGATGTACGCGGGGAACGTGATCATGATGGTGGGAATGCCCCTGGCGCTCGGCTCGTACTGGGCACTTCTCCTCGTCGTTCCCGGCGTCGCGATCCTGGTGCTGCGCATTCTCGACGAGGAGAAGCTGCTCAAGACGGAGCTCCCGGGATATCGCGAATATGCGCAACGCGTCCGCTATCGGCTGCTGCCGAGTGTGTGGTAGCCGTTTAATCTGATCCCGTGGTCCGCACTCCCGCGCCCACCAGGGATCGGCCGTGGCGTCGCCCGGGCGTCCTTCGCTACGCGCTGAGCCGGATACGCGGCTTCGCCAAGCCGCCGGTCACTGTGACCGACCCACCGGCCGAGATCGCCGTCGACCGTGACGTTGCCGTGCCCACCCGCGACGGAACGACGTTGCGGATCAACGTCTTCCGGCATGCCGGCGCCGGGGCCGGGCCGGTCATTCTGAGCATTCACCCGTACGGCAAGGACAATCTGCCGAAGCGCCGCGGCAACAGGTGGACCTTCTCCATCCAGTACCGGGTACTGCGCCAGCCCCGGCCGGTGACCTTCTCGGCGCTGACCGGTTGGGAGGCGCCCGATCCCGCGTGGTGGAGCGCGCAGGGCTTCGTCGTGGTGAACGCCGACTCGCGGGGCTGTGGCCACTCCGGCGGCACCGGAAAGCTGTTGTCGCGGCGAGAGGCCGAGGACACCTACGACCTGGTGCAGTGGATCGCCAGTCAGCCGTGGAGTGACGGGCGGGTCGTCATGCTCGGGGTGTCGTACCTGGCCATCAGCCAGTACGCGGCCGCGGCCCTACGGCCGCCGGCACTGCGGGCGATCTGCCCATGGGAAGGGTTCACCGACGCCTACCGCGACCTCACCTTTCCCGGCGGGGTCCGCGAACGGGGCTTCACCCGGGTGTGGTCGCGCAACGTGCGGCGCGACACCCGCCAGGCCTACGACCTGGAGCGGATGCAGGATGCCCACCCACTGCGTGACGAGTTCTGGCGCTCGCTGGTGCCGGACCTCGCCGCGATCGACGTGCCGATGCTGGTGTGCGGCAGCTTCTCCGACAACAACCTGCACGGCCGCGGCTCCATCCGCGCGTTCACGCACGCGAGTTCCGGCCACGCCCGCCTCTACACCCACCGGGCCGGTAAGTGGGCGACGTTCTACTCCGAGCCCGCGCTGGCCGAGCAGCTGAAATTCTTCCGGGCGGCGCTGGACGGGGCGCCCGGTTCCCGCAGCGTCCGCTTGGAGGTCCGCGAAGACCGCGACACCGTCGTCGCGGTGCGCGAAGAGGCCGACTGGCCGCTGGGGCGAACCCATTGGCGGCCAATGTATTTGGCCGCGGGCGGACTGCTGACCGCTTCGCGGCCGTCGGCAGAGGGTGGCATCTCGTTCGAAACCCGCTCCGGCGCAGCCGCTTTCAGCTGGACGGCGCCGGAGGATGTCGAGTTGACCGGCCCGATGGCGGCGCGGTTGTGGATCGAGCTGGCCGGCTGCGACGACGCCAACCTGTTCGTCGGCGTGGAGAAATGGCGCGACGGGCGGTTCGTCGGGTTCGAGGGTTCGTACGGTTACGGCCGGGACCGGGTGAGCACCGGGTGGCAACGGGTCTCGCTGCGGGCGCTGGATCGCGAGCTCTCGCGGCCGTGGGAACCCGTCGCGGCATGCACCGACCCACAGCCCGTCCCCGCGCACGAGGCCGTCGAGGTCAATGTCGCGCTCGGCCCGTCGGCGACGCTGTTCCGCGCCGGCGAGCAGCTGCGGCTGGTGGTCGCCGGGCGCTGGTTGTGCCCGAGAAACCCGCTTACCGGCCAGCTCCCCGCGGCCTACACCGGCTCCCCCCGCGGGCGCATCAGGCTGCGTTGGGGGCCGCGCTACGACGCGCACCTGCTGATCCCGGAGATCCCGGGCTAGATCCGGTCGGCGTCGGCTTCCCCGGTGCCCGCATCGTTGCCGGGCTAGATCCAAACGCCCTTGCCGACCGCGACGACGCCGCCGGCGCTGATCGCGAACCGCTCCCGGTCCTTCTCCAGGTCCACGCCCACCATCTCGCCGGGGCCGACGACCACGTTCTTGTCCAAAATCGCGTGGCGCACCACGGCGCCCCGACCGACCCGGGCGCCCGGCATGATCACGCTGCCCTCCACGATCGCGCCGTCGTCGACCACGACGTTGGACGACAGCACCGAGTTGCGCACCGAGGCGGCCGAGATGATGCTGCCGGCGCCGACGACCGACTCCTGTGCCGATCCGCCATTGACGAACTTGGCCGGCGCCAGGTTCTCCGACTCCCCCCGGATCGGCCAGCGCTTGTTGTACAGGTTGAACACCGGGTGCACCGACACCAGGTCCATGTGAGCGTCGTAGAAGGCGTCCAGCGTCCCCACGTCCCGCCAGTAGGCCCGGTCGCGGTCGGTGGCACCGGGCACCTCGTTGTCGTTGAAGTCGTACACCGCAGCCATTCCGTCGCCGACCAGACGCGGGATGATGTCACCGCCCATGTCGTGATCGGAGTGGTCGTCGTCGGCGTCCGCGCGGATGGCGTCGATGAGGACCTTGGTGGTGAAGATGTAGTTGCCCATCGACACGAACGTCGAATCGGGGTCGTCCGGGACGCTCGGCGGGTCCAGGGGCTTCTCCACGAAATCGCGGATGCGGCCGGAGTCGTCGGCGTCGATGCAGCCGAAAGCGCTGGCCTCGGCGCGCGGCACCCGGATGCCGGCCACGGTTGCCCCTGCCCCACTTTCGATGTGGAACTGGACCATCTGCTCGGGGTCCATCCGGTAGACGTGGTCGGCGCCGAAAACGACTATGTAATCGGGGTCTTCGTCGTAGATCAGATTGAGCGACTGGTAGATCGCGTCGGCGGAGCCGGTGTACCAGCGCGGGCCCAGGCGCTGCTGGGCGGGCACCGGCGTGATGTATTCACCGGCCAGACCGGACAACCGCCAGTTCTGCGAAATATGACGGTCCAGTGAATGCGACTTGTACTGAGTGAGAACGCAGATCCGCAAATAGCGGGCATTGACGAGGTTGGACAGCACGAAGTCGATCAGTCGGTAGGCGCCGCCGAAGGGGACCGCGGGCTTGGCCCGATCCGCGGTCAGCGGATACAGCCGCTTGCCCTCACCCCCGGCCAGGACAATGCCCAGCACGTGTGGCGCTTCCCTCATGGGTCAAACCTATCGGCCGTCGCGAACCGCTGCCAGAGGGATCGCTCTATTGGCGATCTGCTGCGCGGCTGTCCGTCAAGGTCTTTGGTTTCCTCCCCGATTGTCCAGCCCGACTCGCGGGCCTCGCCAACGCCGAACTACCGTGCGGGTATGCGGGTGGCGATGATGACTCGGGAGTACCCACCGGAGGTCTACGGGGGAGCCGGTGTACACGTCACCGAACTGGTCGCCCAACTGCGCCGGCTATGCGCGGTCGACGTGCACTGCATGGGCGCGCCGCGGCCGAACGCCTTCGTGCACCAGCCCGATCCGCGCCTGCAGGGCGCCAACGCGGCGCTGTCGACGTTGTCCTCGGACCTGTTGATGGCCAACGCCGCGTCGGCGGCCAGCGTCGTGCATTCGCACACCTGGTACACCGGCATGGCCGGTCATCTGGCCGCCCTGCTCTACGACATCCCCCACGTACTGACCGCCCACTCCCTCGAGCCGCTGCGGCCGTGGAAAGCCGAGCAGCTCGGCGGCGGCTATCGCGTGTCGACCTGGGTGGAGCACACCGCCGTACAGGCCTCGGACGCCGTCATCGCGGTGAGCTCCGCGATGCGCGAAGACATCCTGCGCGTCTACCCCGCCCTGGACCCCAGCGTGGTGCACGTCATCCGCAACGGGGTCGACACCGACGTCTGGCATCCGGCCGGACCGACGCAAACCGGGTCGCTGCTGGCGGAGCTCGGGGTCGACCCGGACCGGCCCATCGTGGCGTTCGTCGGCCGGATCACCCGGCAGAAGGGCGTCGCCCACCTGGTGGCGGCGGCGCACCACTTCGACCCCGAAGCGCAGGTGGTGCTGTGCGCGGGCGCCCCCGACACCCCGGAGATCGCCGACGAGATGCGGTCCGCGGTGGCGCGGCTGTCCGACCACCGGCGCGGCGTGTTCTGGATCCGAGAGATGTTGCCCATCGGCGAATTGCGCGAAATTCTCTCGGCGGCAACCGTATTCGTGTGCCCCTCGGTGTACGAGCCACTGGGCATCGTGAACCTGGAGGCCATGGCATGCGCGACGGCGGTGGTGGCGTCCGACGTCGGCGGGATACCGGAGGTGGTCGCCGACGGGGTGACCGGCTCGCTGGTGCATTACGACCCCAGCGATCCGGCCGGTTACCAGGCCAGGCTGGCCGAAGCGGTCAATGCGCTCATCGCCGATCCCGAGAAGGCGAAGCGCTACGGCGAGGCGGGACGGCAGCGCTGCGTCGAGGACTTCTCCTGGGCCCACGTCGCCGAGCAGACCCTGGACATCTACCGAAAGGTGTGTGCGTAGCGCAGCCGTCCGTCGGCGCGCGTTCAGCTGGAGCTCGTGACACCCTTGAGTTCGTCACCGAGGGCGGCGGCTTCGTCGGGCGTCAGCTCAACGACCAGTCGACCGCCTCCCTCAAGTGGTACCCGCATCACGATGCCGCGCCCCTCCTTGGTTGCTTCCAGAGGACCGTCGCCGGTCCGGGGCTTCATCGCCGCCATCGAGTGCTCCCTCCAGGTTCGAGCTGGCCCGCCTTTGCGGACCTGGTCGGCGCCGAGCATGCCCCGCCAGCGATTTTCCAGCCATACCCGACATCGAACTGCCAAATCACGCCTCTATTGTTCCCTATCCAGGTCACGAGTTGAACAAAGACCCGGTTCTCCGGCCTTAGCGGGCCGGTCACGGCCCGCGCCGTCAACGGGGGGAAGGCACCCAACAACCCCGGATATGGTCGTCGACCATCCCGGTCGCCTGCATCAGCGCATAGGCGGTGGTCGGCCCGACGAACCGGAACCCGCGCCGCTTGAGGTCGCGCGCCATGGCCTTAGATTCCTCAGTGGCCGAGGGGATTTGGGAGCCGTCCGCGGGCCGGGGGCGCGGCTCTGGCGCGAACGACCACAGCAGCTTCGACAGGTCCGCGGGGGTTCCCAGCTCAGCGGCGGCGCGGGCGTTCGCGATCGTCGCGTCGATCTTGGCGCGGTTGCGCACGATTCCGGTGTCCGCCATCAGCCGCTGCACGTCGGCGTCGCTGTAACCGGCGACCTGCCCGAAGTCGAAGCCGGCGAAGGCCCGCCGGAAGTTCTCCCGTTTGCGCAGGATGATCAGCCACGACAGCCCGCTCTGGAACGCCTCCAGGCTCATCCGCTCGAAGAGTGCCACCCCGTCGTGCACCGGGCGGCCCCACTCCTGGTCGTGGTAGTCGCGGTACATCTCGAAATCGGGTCCCGGCCGGATGGCCGCCCAGCTACACCGCACCAGCCCGTCATCGCTCACATCTAGTCCTGACGATCCTCGGCCTCCCCGGGTTCCACGTCCCCGGGGTCGGCGTGGGCCTCCGCGGGGGCGTGCACCGCGGCCAGCTGGCCGCGCAGCGCCTCGAGCTCGCGGGCGAGCCGGTCCAGCACCCAGTCCACCTCGCTGGTCTTGTATCCGCGCAGCACCTGGGTGAACTTGACGGCATCGACGTCCGCGCCGGTCATACCGTAGGCGGGCAAGACCGTCGCGGTCGTGCCCCGCGGCAGGGGCGGCAACTGCTCGCCCCGTCCGAACAGCAGGCTCGCCGCGCCGAAGAGCACGATCGCCACCAGCACCAGCACCACCAGGTAGAGCAACACCAACGCCACGTCGTCGATACTGCCCTATGCCACCGACACCGCGATGACGCAGCGGGGCCTTAGCGCGGCCGCAGCACCTTCATCGGCGGCCGGTCCGCCAGCGACACCGGCGACGTGTGCTGGGTGAAGTCCTGAAAGTCGGAACCCTCGGTGTCGTCGACGAAGAACTGCGTCAGCCCTACGCCGGAGTCGGGCACCCCGCACCGGGAGAGCAGGGTCGCGATGACCTGGCGGCTCATGGCGCCCAACTCGGCCAGCGGCCGGTTGCGATGCGCGCGCACACCGAGGTTGACCTGGGCGATCGCCCCCAATCCCAGCCGGTCGAAGGTGTCCAGCAGCAGGCCGATCTCCACGCCGTAGCCCGGCGCGAACGGCACCGACGTCAGCAGTTCGCGGGTGGCCGCGTACTCCCCGCCGAGCGGTTGCAGGATGCCGCCCAGCTCCGGGCGCAGCGCGGCGAGCAGCGGCCGGGCCACCAACTCGGTGACCCGTCCGCCTCCGGTCGCGCCCGCCACGTCGCCCACGCGCAGGGGGCGCCGGTAGAAGCTCTTGACCAGGTGGACGCCGTCGCCGGTGAGCAGCGGGCCGACCAGCCACGGGACGAACATCGGGTGCGGGTTGATCAGGTCGGAGTCGACGAACACGACGATGTCGCCGCTGGTGGCCGCGAGCGAGCGCCACAGCGCCTCGCCCTTGCCCGGCCGGATCGGCACCTCGGGCAACGCCTGCTCCCGGCTGACGACGCGGGCGCCGGCGGCGACGGCGCGGATCTCGGTGTCGTCGGTGGAGCCGGAGTCCAGCACGATCAGCTCGTCGACCAGCCCGTCGACCAGCGGTGAGATGCTGTCGATCACCGATTCGATGGTCTCTTCTTCGTCGAGGGCCGGCAGCACCACCGAGATGGTGCGGCCCGCCTTGGCGGCCTCGAGTTCGGCGACGGTCCAGCCCGGGCGGTTCCAGCTGCGGTCGGCCAGCCAGGTGTCGCCGGGGCGGGCGGCCAGCACCGCGTCGTGGGTGAGGTCGCCGGCGAACAGGTCGGATGCCGTCATGCCAGCCCCCTTACCGTGCGCGCGGGCGGGCGTATGCCCTGGATCGAGGCCACCATTTCGAGCACCCGGCGGGTCGCGGCGACCTCGTGGACGCGAAACATCCGCGCACCGGCGGCAGCCGCCAGCGCGGTGGCCGCCAACGTGCCCTCGAGCCGCTCGGTCAATTCCACCCCCAGAGTCTCCCCGACGAAGTCCTTGTTACTCAAAGCCATGAGTACGGGCCATCCGGTATTAACAAGATCGCTGAGGTGGCGCAACAGCAGCAGGCCGTGGAACGTGTTCTTGCCGAAGTCGTGGGCCGGGTCGATCAGCACGCGGTCGCGGGCCACCCCGCGGGCGACCGCGCGCTCGGCGGCGGCCGTGACCTGGCGAATGACGTCGTCGACCACCCCGCGGGTGGTGGTTCCGTAGCGCACCCGGAACGGACGCGTGCGGGGCAGCGCCCCGCCGGTGTGCGAGCACACCAGGCCCGCCCCGAACTCCGCGGCGACCCCGGCAAGGTCCGGGTCGATGCCGCCCCAGGTGTCGTTGATCAGGTCCGCCCCGGCGGCGCAGGCCACCCTGGCCACCTCGGAGCGCCAGGTGTCGACGCTGATCAGCTGGTCGGGGAACGCGTCGCGCAGCCATTCGATGAACGGGATCAACCGGGCGATCTCGGTGTCCGCGTCGACGTCCTGGCCCGGGCCGGCTTTGACGCCGCCGACGTCGATGACGTCGGCACCTTCGGCGACGGCCCGGTGTGCGGCGGACCGGGCGGCCTCGTCGCTGAAGGTCGCGCCCTTGTCGTAGAACGAATCGGGGGTGCGGTTGACGATCGCCATGATCAGCGGCCGATCGCCGGCGACCGGGCGGCCGCACCAGGTCGATCCGGCTGACGCCGACGGTGTCGATTGCACACGTCCATGGTGCCCGGTCGGGCCCGCGAGTGTGCGGCCAGCCGCACGGTGGACGCCGAATGTGCGGCTGGGCGCACACTCAGCGCGCAATCAGCCCTTCGGCCGCTTACCGTCGGCCACCTCGTCGGGGTACTCGTCGTAGTACGGCACGTAGCCCTCGTCGCGGCCGGCCAGCACGTAGAGCGGGTCCTTGATGTCCGGCCCGTAGGCCTGGTCGCGCAGTTCCACCTTGCGGCTCTTGAACGTCGTGGTGTGCTCGAGCGACTCGACCACCCGCACGAACAGCGGCAGCGCGTAGGCGGGCAGCTGGCCGTACACCGCGTTCGCCAGCGACTTGCCGTCGAACTCCGCGCCGTCGCGCAGCTTGACCGCGGCCATCCCGGCGCGGCCGCCGGTGCGCGGGATCTCGACTCCGAAGACCGTGCACTCCTCGACGTGCTCGTCGGACGCCAGCGCGGCCTCCACCTGGGTGGTGGCGACGTTCTCGCCCTTCCACCGGAACGTGTCGCCGAGACGGTCGACGAAGGCGGCGTGCCCCATGCCCTGCGGGCTCATCACGTCGCCGGAGTTGAACCACACGTCACCCTCGCGGAAGGCGTTGCGCACCAACTTCTTCTCGCTCGACTCCTTGTCGGTGTAGCCGTCGAACGGCTGCAACCGGTTGACCGGGCTGAGCAGCAGGCCGGGCTCACCCGGCGGCACCCGGCGCACCCGCCCGTTGTCGTCCCGCAGCGGGGCACCGGTGTCGGGGTCGTACTCCACATAGGCCAACGGCATGGGGAAGACGCCGGTGGTCCGCGGCACGTTGAAGATGTTGATGAACGCCGTGTTGCCCTCGCTGGAGGCGTAGAACTCGCAGACCCGGGCGATGTCGAACCGATTCGTGAACTCGTCCCAGATCTCCGGCCGCAACCCGTTGCCGGCGATCACCCGCACCCGGTGCGCGCGATCGGTGACCTTGCGCGGCTGGTTGAGCAGATAGCGGCAGATCTCGCCGATGTAGATGAAGGCCGTCGCCTCCGCGGCGATGACCTCGTCCCAGAATTTCGACGCCGAGAACGACTTGCCCAGCGCCAGCGTGGCCCCGGAGTTGATCACCGACGACAACGCGACCGTCAGCGCGTTGTTGTGATACAGCGGCAGGCAGCTGTACAGCGTGTCGGAGCTCTTCAGCCTCAGCCCGATGCCGCCGAACGCCGCGAGTGCCTTCAGCCACCGCAGGTGGGTCATCACGCTGGCCTTGGGGAATCCCGTTGTGCCCGAGGTGAAGATGTAGAACGCGGTGTCCTTGGCCTGCACGGCCGACGCCGACGGCGGGTTGGTGGCCGGGGCGCTGACGGCGAACCGCTCCAGGTCCTCCACGGTCATCGTCTCGGTGTCGCCGGCGCCGCCGCACTCGGCCACCGCGCTGACCAGGTCGGTCTCCGCGATCAACACCTTGGCCTTGAGCAGGCCCAGGCTGTGCGCCAGCACCTCGCCGCGCTGGTGGTAGTTCAGCATCCCGGCGACGGCGCCGCACTTGACGGCGGCCAGCATCGTCAGCACCGCGTTGGGCGAGTTGCGCAGCATGATCGCGACGACGTCGCCGCGGCCGACACCGCGCGAGGCCAGCACCGCCGCGTACCTGTTGGCGGCGGCGTTGGCGTCGCGGTAGCTCAGTTGCTGGTCGCCGAACCGCAGGAAGATGCGGTCGCCGTATCGGGCGGCGCGGTCGGCGAACACCGTGCCGATCGACTTCTTCGAACCCGGCTGGGCCAGCAGTCCGGTCATCGCCCCGCGAACGATCACCGGCATATCGGCCAGCAACCTGGGCGCCCGAGACGCGAGATCGGTCAGTTTGACCGCCGTGCGCGCTCCCCCGTCGTGATTCGACACGTCATCCCTCAATTCTTCGTGAACAACCCGGCGCACAGCCTAGTAGGGCTGGCCGGAGTGCCGGGCCCTCAATCCGGCGCGCACGCCTCCACGGCGGCGCTCACCTTGTCGACCAGCAACAACCGGTCCATCGCCGGCTGCGAGATGTAGCCGCTGTCGAGCAGCCCGCACAGCCAGAGCCACAGGCCTTCGTAGTGGCCCAGCGGGTCGAGCATCACGATGGGTTTGCCGTGCAGGCCGAGATAGCCCGTGGTCCACGAGTCGAGCAACTCGTCCAGGGTGCCGACGCCGCCGGGAAGCACGACGAACGCGTCGGCACGCTCCTCCATGACCTGCTTGCGCTCGTGCATGGTCCCGGTGACGATCAGCTCGTCGGCGTCGGTGTCGGCAATCTCGCGGCGCATCAGGATTTGGGGGATGACGCCGACGGTCCGGCCCCCGCGGGCGCGCGCCGCGGTCGCCACCGCGCCCATCGCCGACACCCGGCCGCCGCCCCACACCAGGGTCCAGCCGCGCTCGGCGATCGCCTCGCCCAGTTCGGCAGCGACCGCGAGCAATTCGGGATGTTCCGGGCCGGACGCGCAGTACACACAGATCGCCCAGTCGCGCATACAACGAAAGGTAGACCAAGCTTGCTGCGGGCCGCATACCGCGCGCAATAAAATCCGGCGATGCCGATTCGATGGAACGTCCCCCAGCACGCCTCGGCCCTGGACCGGCTGGCCGCGGCGCTCGCGACGGGCAGGGGTGCGGTCGTCCTCGGCCCGGACGGCTGCGGCAAGTCCACCTTGGCCCGGATGGCCGCCGAAGACTTCGGCCGCGACCACCCGGACACCCGCGTCCGCTGGGTCACCGGCACCCCGACCGAGCGGGCGGTGCCGTTCGGCGCCTTCGGCCACCTGGTCGAGATCGCCGACATCGGCAAGCCGGCCGCGCTGTTGCGCGCCGCCCGGGCGTCACTGGACGGCCCAGAGCACGGGGATCTTCTGCTCGTCGTCGATGACGCCCACGACCTGGACATCCTGTCGGCGACCCTGGTGTACCAGCTGGCGCTGGCCGGCAGGGCCAGGCTGATCGTCACCGGCCGCGCCGCGTCGTCTCCCGAGGCCATCGCGGCGCTGTGGACCGATCGCGTGCTTCCGAGAATCGACATCGAACCGACCGGCGGGATGACCACGGCTGCGGAGGTCGACGCGTTCCTCGCCGAAATCCCCGCGGCGGCCCGGGCGGTGCTGGACTACCTCGCCGTCTCGGAGCCGCTGTCGCTCGCCGACCTGGGCGCCCTGACCGGCGCGGACGCGGTCCGCGAGGCCACCGACTGCGGGGCGGTGGAGACGCGGGCGCGCGGCGGGGAGTCGGACGAGCCGGTGGTGTACACGGCCCACCCGCTGTTCGCCGAGCGGGCGCGCGCCGCGCTCGGCGGCGACGCCGCGCGGCAACGGCGCACCGAGTTGGTGCGGCTGCTGACGCAGCACTCGTCGGACCACCTCAGCGACCGGCTGCGGTTGGCGTCACTGGCCCTGGACAGCGACGCCCCCCAGCCGACCGCCGAGGTGGTGGCCGCCGCGCAGCAGGCGCTGCGGCTGGGCGACCTGGCCCTGGGCGAACGGCTGGCCTCCTCGGCGCTGGAGCGCTCCGGCGGGCTGGCCGCACGGCTGGCGCTGGCGCACGCCCTGGGGTGGCAGGGCCGCGGCCGCGAGGCCGACGCGGTGCTGGGCGGGCTGGACCCCGCCGCGCTGACCGAAGCCGCGCTCATGGACTGGGCGCTGCTGCGCGCGGCCAACCAGTTCTGGATGCTCGGTGAGCCCGAGCGGGCCACCGCGTTTCTGCGCACCGTCCGCAATCGCGTCGCGGACGCGGCCGCCCGTACCACCCTGGACGCGCTGAGCGCCACATTCGCGATGAACGCGGGCAACGTCGGGCACGCCGTGAAGGTCGCCGGCGAGGTGCTGGCCGCGCCGGACGCCGACGACCAGGCGGTGGCCTGGGCGGCCAGCGCGGCGGCGCTGTGCGCGGCGCGGCAGGGGCGTTTCGACGACGTCGAGCCGCTGGCCCAGCGCGCCCTGGCCGCCGAACATCCCGGGTTGCTGCGTTTCACCATCGGGTTGGGGCAGACTACCGCGCTGTTGATGGCGGGCCGGCTCGAGGCGGCCCGCGAACTCGCCCAGCAGTTCACCGATTTCGCCGAGTTGCAGCAGCCGGGCCGCGCGATCGGCGAGGTGCTGCTGGCCCATGTGTTGCTCGCCGACGGTGAATTCGCCCGGGCCGCTGCGCTATTGGGCCCGGCGGCCGCGACGCTGGAACGCACCGGCTATTCGTGGGGGCCGCTCTCGCTGACGTTGTTGGCCACCGCCCTGGCCCAGCAGGGTGATATCGCGGCCGCGGGAAAAACGTTGGGAAGGGCCGAATCCCGGCACGGTACCAAATCGGCGTTGTTCGCGCCGGAGCTCGGCGTCGCCCGGGCGTGGCGGCTGGCCTCGATGCGTGACGCACACGGTGCGGTGGCCGCCGCCCGCGATGCCGCCCGCATGGCCGAGCGCGGCGGTCAGCGGGCGGTGGCGATGCGCGTGTGGCACGAGGCCGTGCGGCTCGGCGACACCCGCGCGGCCGATCCGTTGGGCCGGCTGTGTGACGAGATCGACTGCGCGGCAGGCAAACTCGCGCTCACCCACGCGCAGGCGCTGGCGGCTGGCGATGGTGCGGCGCTGCTGGCGGCGTCGGACGACCTGGCCGCGGTGGGAATGCGCGCGGCGGCCGCCGACGCGGCCGCGCAGGCGCGGCGGTGCGCGGGCTGACTAACCGCGAGCGTCACGCCAGCGCGACCGCCGGCGCCGAGCGTCACGCTGGCGGGACGCTCGGCGACCGGCCAGCGAAAGACTAGCCGCCGAGGTAGCCGCGCAGCATGTCCACCGCGGCGGTGATGTTGGCGACCGGGACGCTCTCGTCGCGCCGGTGCGCGAGGTTGGGATCGCCCGGGCCGAAGTTGACGGCCGGGATGCCCAGCGCGGCGAACCGCGCGACGTCGGTCCACCCGTACTTCGCCCGGACGTGTCCCCCGGCGGCCTCGACCAGCGCCTTGGCCGCGGGCTGCGACAGCCCGGGCAGCGCGCCCGCGGCGGCGTCGGTCTGCTCGATCCGCACGTCGAGCCCGTCGAACACCTCGTGCACGTGCTGCAGCGCCGCGGCTAACGACCGGTCGGGCGCGAAGCGGAAGTTGACCGTGACCGCGGCCGCGTCGGGGATGACGTTGCCCGCCACGCCGCCGTCGATGCGGACGGCGGACAGGCCCTCGCGGTATTCGCATCCGTCGATGTCGACGGTGCGCGCGGAGTAGGCGGCCAGCCGGTCCACGACGGCGCCGAGCTTGTGAATGGCGTTGTCGCCCAACCACGGCCGCGCCGAGTGGGCGCGCGTTCCGGTGGCGCTGATCACGACGCGCAGCGTGCCCTGGCAGCCGGCCTCGATGTAGCCGCCGGTGGGCTCGCCCAGGATGGCCACGTCGGCGGACAGCCAGTCGGGCAGCTCGCGCTCGATGCGGCCCAAACCGTTTGCCGCCGCGTCGATTTCCTCGCAGTCGTAAAACACCAGGGTCAGGTCGTGGACCGGTTCGGCCACGGTCGCAGCCAGATGAAGGAAGACCGCGTCACCCGACTTCATGTCGGCGGCGCCGCACCCGTACAGGTCGCCGTCCTCGAGGCGGCTGGGCAGGTTGCCCGCGACCGGGACGGTGTCGAGATGTCCGGCCAGCAGGACTCGCGACGGCCGCTGGCGGCGGGTGCGCGCCAGCACGGCGTTGCCGTTGCGGACGATCTCGAAACCGGACGTCTGGGCGCGCAGCGCGGCCTCCACCTCGTCGGCCAGGCGCGCCTCGTCTCGTGATTCGCTGGGGATGTCGACCAACGCCGCGGTCAGCTCGATCGGATCCCCACGCAAGTCCAGCACGGGTCCAAGGTTATCCGCTGCCGGGCGGCAAGTAACCTGGCCGCCGTGACTGGAGCTGTGGGCATCGGACTGGCGACGCTGGCCGCCGACGGATCGATCCTCGACACGTGGTTTCCCGCACCGGAACTGACCGAATCGGGCACCGGCGGCACGTCTCGGCTGGCGTTGTCGGACATCCCGCCGGAGCTGGTGGCGCTGGTCGGCCGGGACGACGACCGCGGCACCGAGACCGTCGCGGTGCGGACGGTCATCGGCTCGCTCGACGACGTGGCCGCCGACGCCTACGACGCCTACCTGCGGCTGCATCTGTTGTCGCACCGGTTGGTGACGCCGCACGGGCTGAACGCCGGCGGCCTGTTCGGGGTATTGACCAATGTCGTGTGGACTAACCGCGGTCCGTGTGCGGTCGACGGGTTCGAGGCCGTCCGGGCCCGGCTGCGCCGGCACGGGCCCGTGACCGTCTACGGCATCGACAAGTTCCCGCGGATGGTCGACTACGTCGTGCCGACCGGGGTGCGCATCGCCGACGCCGACCGGGTGCGCCTCGGCGCCCACCTGGCGCCCGGTACGACGGTGATGCACGAGGGCTTCGTCAACTACAACGCCGGCACCCTGGGCGCGTCGATGGTGGAGGGCCGCATCTCGGCCGGCGTGGTGGTGGGCGACGGTTCCGACATCGGCGGTGGGGCGTCCATCATGGGCACGCTGTCCGGCGGTGGTACCGAGGTCATCTCGATCGGCAAGCGGTGCCTGCTCGGCGCCAACGCGGGGCTGGGCATCTCGCTGGGCGACGACTGCGTCGTCGAAGCGGGCCTGTACGTGACCGCGGGCACCAAGGTCGCCACGCCCGACGGCCAGCTGCTGAAGGCCCTGGAGCTGTCCGGCGGCAACAACCTGCTGTTTCGGCGCAACTCGGTCAGCGGGGCCGTCGAGGTGGTGGCCCGCGGCGGTCAGGGCATCGCCCTCAACGAAGACCTGCACGCCAACTGAGCGCGGCTAGACGTCCGCGGCGACCTTCTCCGCGGCGGGGACGGCGCCCAGCGTCGTTCCCCTGGTTTCGGGCAGCAGATAGACGGACGCGAAACTGGCCACCACCAGCGTGGCCATCATGAGCCCGATCGCCCAGCTGCCGTAGGTCGCCAGCAGGGTGCCGGCCATCAGCGGCGGCACGGCCGCCCCGAGGACGCCGGCCAGGTTCATCGCCACCGCCGCGCCGCTGTAGCGGAAGCGGGTGGCGAACAGTTCGGGCACGAACGCCGCCGTGGGACCGTTGGCCACCGCCGCCGCGCCGAACATGCCGACGATGGCGACGACGTACAACACCGGCCTGCGGGTGTCCAGCAGCGGGACGACCCCGAACGCCCACGGCAGGCACGCCACCAGTCCGCACAGCATCACCCGGCGCCGCCCGACCCGGTCGGAGATCCACGCCGAGAACGCCACGAACACCATGCTGGTGAGCCCGCCCAGCGCGCCCACGCCCCAAATGAAGCTCCGCGAGTAGCCCAGCTGGTTGTGGGCGTACATGACGAGGAAGGTGTTGCCCAGGTAGACGAAGCCCATGCCGCCCAGGAAACTGCCGGCGACGAGGACGATCTCCCGCCGCTGTAACCGCAGCAGCTCCGCGAGCGGCGCCTTGGGTACCAGGTCGCGGGCCTTCTCCTCGACGAAGAGCGGAGTCTCTTCGATGTTCAGCCGCACGTACAACGCGATGCCGATCAACCCGCTGCTGATCAGGAACGGGACCCGCCATCCCCACGCCATGAACGCCGGGCTGTTCTCCCCCATGGTGACGTTGACGGCCAGAAACGTCAGGCTGGCGAGGATTCCGGCGGTGCCGCCGCCGAGCAGGGTGAACATGCCGTACCAGCCGCGCTTGCCGGTCGGGGCGTACTCGGCGCTCAGCAGGACCGATCCCGCCCACTCGCCGCCGACCGCGAACCCCTGCAACAGCCGCAACACGATCAGGATCAGCGGCGCCGCGATGCCGATCGACGCCGTGCTGGGGACCATGCCGACGCTCACCGTCGAGGCGCCCATGATCAGCAGCGTGGCCACCAGCGTCTTCTTGCGGCCGAGCCGGTCCCCGAAGTAGCCGAAGACGGCCGCCCCCAGCGGGCGGGACAGGAACGCCGTTGCGAACGTCGCCATGGCGGCGACGGTGGCCAGCGTCGGACCGAGCGCCGGAAAGAACACCGTGGGAAACACCAGCGCCGCCGCGGTCCCGTAGATCAGGAAGTCGTAGAACTCGATGGCCGAGCCGACGAGGCAGGCGGCGGCAATCCGCCGCATGGGGGTGGTGGGCCGGTGCACGGTTACGACGGTAGGTGACGCTTGCCGGTCACGCTCGGCGCTGAAGCTGGCAACTTGCTGCGTGTCAGCCGTCGGCCAGCAGCTGTTTTTTCAGTACCTTGCCCATCGCGTTGCGGGGCAGCGCGTCCACCAGCCGCACCTCGCGTGGCCGCTTGTGCACGGAAAGCTCTTGGGCGACGTGGTTGATCAGGTCGTCGGCGTCCAGACCCTCCGCACCGACGATGAACGCGACGATCCGCTGGCCCAGGTCTTGGTCCGGCATTCCGACGACCGCGGCTTCGCGCACCCCAGGATGGCCGAGCAGCGCCGTTTCGATCTCGCCCGCGCCGATCCGGTAGCCGCCGGACTTGATCAGGTCCACCGACTCGCGGCCCACGATGCGGTGCATGCCGCCGCCGTCGATGACGGCCACGTCACCGGTGCGGTACCAGCCGTCGGCGTCGAACGCCTCGGCGGTGGCCTCCGGCCGGTTCAGGTAGCCGTCGAACATCATTGGGCCCCGAACCTCAAGGCGCCCAACGGTTTCCCCGTCGTGCGGCACCGGGGCGCCATTCTCGTCGAGCAGTCTGGTCTGCACGCCGGTGAGCGGCAGACCCACCCAGCCGGCGCGTCGCTCGCCGTCCGCGCGGGTGGACAGCGTGATCAGCGATTCGGAGGCTCCGTAGCGTTCGACCGGCTCATGCCCGGTCAGCCCGGCCAGCCGGTCGAACACCGGCACCGGCAGCGGTGCGCTCCCGGACACCAGCAGCCGCGCCGCGCGCAGCGCCCGGGCGGCGGCCTCGTCGCCGACCACCCGCGACCACACCGTCGGCACCCCGAAATAGAGGGTTCCCCCGGCCTGCGCGTAATTCGCCGGCGTCGGTTTTCCGGTGTGCACGAAGCGGTTTCCCACCCGCAGCGACCCGAGCAACCCCAGTACCAGCCCGTGCACGTGAAACAACGGCAGGCCGTGCACCAGCACGTCGTCCGGTGTCCACTGCCAGGCCTCCGCCAGGGCGTCGAGGTCGGCGGCGATCGCGCGCCGGCTCAACACCACGCCCTTGGGCAGCCCGGTGGTCCCGGAGGTGTAGATGATCATCGCGGTGGCGTCGGGCGACGGCTCGGGGTAGCGGTGCCAGGACCGGGCGTGCAGCCGCACCGGGATGTGCGGCAGCCCCTCCGACTCGTCGGGGACGGGGCCGAGCCAGGCCCGCACCCCGGAATCGGTGAGCATGTGGCGGCGCTCGGACGCGCCGACATCGGCGGGCACCGGGACGAACGGCACGCCGGCGATCAGGCAGCCGGTGACCGCCAGCACCGTCGACGCGGTCGGCGTGGCCAGGATCGCGACCCGCTGTGCCCCGGCGGCCCGCTCGGCCACCGAGGTGGCGGCGCCGACCAGGTCGCCGCGGCTCAGCACGGCGCCGTCGATGCGCACCGCGTCGGCGATGTCGGTGGCGTTGACCGCCGCGGGATTCAGGGACGCCAGCAGCACTTCAGCAGGCTACCCGGCGGCGGGGAGGGTCAGCCTTGCTCGTCCCAGATCTTGGTCAGGGTGGACAGGATCTCCTCGCCGCGGCCCAGGCCGCCGAGGTGGCTCTCGCCCGGCAGCACGATCAGCTCGCAGTCGGGCAGCAGGGACACGACGTGCTCGCCGTGCGCGAACGGCACGATGTGGTCGCTGTCGCCGTGCCACCAGCGGACCGGGACCTTGACCTCGTCGAGCCGGAATCCCCAGTCCTGGGTGAACAGGATGATGTCGTTGAACGGGGCCGCCAGTTGCTTGCGGCTGCCGTTGAGCAGGTCGTCGAGGAACATGGCGCCGAACTCCGGCCGGGTCAACAGGCGCCGGTCGCCCTCGGGCGATATCGCGGCGTAGAGCAGCAGCCCGGGGTTCGCGACCGGTCGAATCATCCGGATGACCAGACTCGCGCCGATCCGCAGGGGATCGCCGCCCAGCTTCAGCAGGGGCGCCATCCGCTTGCCCAGGTTCATCAGCCCGCTGGTGATGCCCTCGTCGCCGAGGAAGGGCGCGACGCCGCCGAGGATGCCGGCCGCCACGACGCGATCGGAGAGCACGGCGGCGGCCGCCAGCGCGTAGGGGCCGCCGCCGGACAGGCCGATGACGGCCATCTTGTCGATGCCCAGCGTGTCGGCGATGGTGCCCAGGTCGTCGGCGAAGGCCCGGATATTCGGATAGCGGTGGGGCGTCGAGGAGCCGGTTCCGGGACGGTCCAAGCCGATCAGGCGGATGTGATGGTTCTCGGCGTAGACGCGCGCCTCTACCGGGATCTGCCGGCGGGCGCCGGGCGTTCCGTGGAACCAGAACATCGCGCGCCCCTGCGGGTCGCCGAATTCGGCGAAGCCGATCTGGCGGTCCTCCCCGACGGCAATGTTTCCTTCGAGCTTCGGGCGGGCGATCTCGATGACCATGCCAGCAGCCTCGCATGTGACGGGCCGTTTACGAAATGCTCACGGCTCCGGCGTTGAGCGGCCGCTAAGCGCGGCGGCCGGAGCGGGCGTCGATCCAGTCGGAGTATCGGGTGGCAAAGATCGTGGCGTTCTCGTCGGTTGCGAGGGTGCGATCGTCGATAAGGGCTCCGAAGTATGGCGCCCGGACGCCAGTCACGACCCTACGGTGATCACCAATTGCCGCAAGGCCCGCGCGGACGAAGTCGTCCATCCCCATCGCTTCTGGTCCCGCGATCTCCCGCACACCGTTGAGGGGTGGCCCGGCAGCGACGTCGGCCACGGCGGTGGCGACATCGTCGGCCGCGATAGGACGGAACAAGGCGGGTGGCAGCCTGACGATGTCTCCGTCCGTCGCGGAATCGGCTAAGCCAACCGCGAATTCGTAGAACGGCGTTGCCCGCACGATCGAATAGGGCCGGCCCGAATCCTTGATCAGATTTTCCTGAGCCGCTTTCGCGGTGTTGTAGCCGCTATCCGGCATGATCTGCGCGCCTACTACGGACAACGCGACATGGTGTTCCACTCCCGCGTCATGTTCAGCGGCAAGAAGATTCGTCGTCGTGGTTGTGAAGAAATGCATCACGGGCTCATCGTCGAACAACGGTGAATCGGCGACGTCGACCACGACGTCCGCACCGGCGACCGCGTTGGCGAGGCCTTCACCGGTGAGCGAGTCGACACCCGATCGGCGTGAGGCGGCGAGCACGTCGTGCCCCTGCGCGCTGAGCTTCGACGCCACTTTCGAGCCGATCAGCCCACGCCCTCCAATGACTACGATCTTCATGATGAACCTTTCAGTCGTCTGACTTGTCGGGTGGTCGAGGGCGCAGAAGCGCCGGTGATGACTTTCTTGGCCTCAAATGCATTCGGGGCGCCTTGCTGGTTCTCCAGGGAGCGATAATCCCGCCCGGTTGTGGACGTACCTGATCATGAAGCGGTCCGGGGTGAGTTGTCATCGCCCCAACCACTCTTTCACCCGGGTGAGTAGCGCGCCGCCGTGAACCGACGCGTGGATTGCGTTGATCGGGTGGACGATTACTGAGGCGGAGGTGACTCGGTCGCGGCCGAGGGGCTACCGGGCAGCGCGGGTTGCACCCCCGGCCGGTCACGGCACAGCGCCGCGATGTCGCAGGGCACCGGTTGGCTTCCGGCAACGGGGTTGGTGATCCACAGTGCGGAGCACAACGCGCCCAGGGCGAACAGCGCTGCGCTCACCTGTAACACGTGGGCGAATCCGGAGGCGCTCGCCGTCCCGACGCTGATCAGACCGATAGTCCCGATCGACGTCAGCGCGGCCAGCCGTGAGACGCCGTTGTTGATGGCTGACGCCAGGCCACTGTGTTCGATTGGCACCGAGGCCAGCGTCAGCGCCGTCAATGGCGTGATCGTCGCGACCAGCCCGAGGGCCAGCACGATCATCCCGGGAAGCAGGTCGGTAATCGCATGGAATCCATCAGGTTTCGGGCGGACCAGCAGCAGCCCGATCCCCGCCAGGGCGGGCCCTGCAATCAGGAACGCGCGTGGTCCCACCCGTGCGGCGATGCGGCCGACATGACGGGCGAATACGAACGACAACACCGGGATCGGCAGGGTGGCCAGGCCGGCGGCGGTGGCTGAGTAGCGGCCGATTTCTTGGGTGTAGAGCGTGATGGCCAGCGACCCCAGCGTCAACGCACCGTAGACGAACGCGGTGACGAGGTTGGCGGCGGCGAAGTTGCGAAAGGCGAACAGCGGCAACGGAAGCATCGGGCGCCTACTGCGGCGTTGCCAACCCACGAAGCCGGCCAGTGCGGTAATCCCGACCACGGTCGGTGCGATCACCGACGGGTCGGACCAGCCGTCGCGTTGCGATTCGATCAACGCATAGACGGTGGCGCCCAACCCTAGCGACGATAGGACCACCCCGGCGGTATCTACCTGAGCGCCTTCGACGCGCCCCGACATCGGGCACAGCCAGAAGGTCAGCGCATACCCGACCGCCATGGGGATCGCTGACAACACGAAAATCCAACGCCAGCCCAGCCAATCGACGCACATTCCGCCCAGCAGCGGGCCCAACGCGAAGGCGATTCCCGTCCACCCGGTCCAGACACCGATCGCTGCGGACTGGTGTGCTTTGTCGAACACCGTGTTGATCAGCGCCACCGAGCCCGGAACGAGAAATGCCGCACCCAGACCCTGGATGAGGCGCGCGGTGATCAGCATCGCCGGTGAGGTGGCAGCCGCCGCCAACACCGAGCCCGCCCCGAACGCCAACAGCCCGAACCTCATCACCGGAACGCGGCCGAACATGTCCGAAATGGACCCGCCGGGGAGGATCGCGGCCGCCGTGGCCAATAGGTAGCCATCGACGATCCATTGCTGCAACACCAAGCCGCCGCCGAGGTCGTGTTCGATGGCCGGCAATGCCAGGTTTATCACCGTGGAGTCGAGGAAGGCGACCATCGACACCATCACCGCGACCACCATCGCACGGCTGGTCGGTGCCGCGTCGCGCAACGTCACTGTCGGCGCCGTCCGGGTTGTGACGATGAGTGGTGATCCGGGATGTTAGTAAGGCTTGCACCGGCGTAATCGCCGTTCATGGTTGTCCTCCTTCACCTTTCGTTCCCGCCCATTCGTGCGTGTTCAACACGCGGGGGGAAGACGTTTGCGAAAGCGGGTGCTGGTCAGCAATGCGCCGGTGGAGAGGCCGGGTTATCGCTCACGCCGGCAGGATGGCGATGACTTCGACTTCCACGCGGATGTTGGGCCACACCAACCCGTCGATGATGGCGAACATGGCGGCGGGTTCGTGGCGAATGATCTCTTTGCTCACCGCCAGGTATGCAGACGCGTTGTCACGGCGGGTGATCCATTGGCGCATGTAGACGATGTCGGTGAGCTTGGCGCCGGCCTTGCCGAGCGCACTTTCGACGTTGGCCCAGCACTGCCGGGCTTCGTCGATGAAGTCCTCGGGCAGAGTGCCGTCTTCGCGCACCCCGGGCGTACCGGAGACGAAAATCTGCGTGCCGCCACCGGATACGGTGAGAGCATCGGCGTATTCGCCGATGTGATCGGCCACTCCGGTGCGGATCCTGGCAATAATGGTCATCTCGCGACTCCTTCTTCGTGTGAGGTCTTTTCGGCTGACTGGTTAGACGTCGGGCGTGATGACCACTCCGCTGCACTCGCGCCCGGCGACAACATGTGCAAGTGCGTCCGCGGCCTGATCCAGGGGGATGGAACGCGGGCTCGGCATGTTCAACCGGTGGGAACCGAGCAACGCGGTCAGGCGATCGAGTTGAGCGCCGTCGGAACGGACGTAAACCGCGATGACCTTGATGCCACGGGTGGACGCGGGCGGGCCGGGGGTGATAGTGGCCAGCCGGCCACCGTCGGCAAGCGCGGACATCGCCGCAGTAGCACCCGCGGGGGCAGCGTTGGCGACGGCGGCGATGGAGCCTTTCGCCAATGCCCTGGCTCGCTCTGGCCACGTCGGGTCGCGGTAGTCGATCACTTCGCGGGCGCCGTACCCGCGAACGCGGTCCGCGCTGCCGGGGCCGGCGGTGGCTAGCACGTCGACCCCACGCAGGGCTGCCAGCTGGACGATGAGCCCGCCGGTGATTCCACCCGCGCCGTTGACGAGCAACGTCTCCCCACTGTGCACGGCCAACGCCTCGCTGACCACCTGTTCGGCCGTCAACGCCGGCACCGGAAAGATCGCCGCGGTCTCCCATGAAACCTCGGGCGGTTTGTGCGCGAGCGATCCAACGGGTGCGATCACAAGCGGCGCCCACGTGCCTTGGTCGCGTAGCGGCACGGGATGGCACAGCACCGCATCGCCCACACTGAATCCGCCCGGGTCCGCGCCAACGGCCTTGACGATTCCGGCAGCCTCGACGCCGAGCGCTAGCGGAGGACGCGTGGCAACGTCCCAGCCACCGGTGCGAACGATGTTGTCCCAGTTGCCAACACCGGCACCGCGAACGTCGATGAGTACTTCGTCGGCTGACAACGGCCGCGGCTCCTCCACCTCGAACGTCTCCACGTTGCCACCGAACGCGCGCACCCCGGCTACGAGCATGGTCACGGCGAAACGACCGGCCGGGCGTAGGTCATTGTGTCTCCCTCAACAATCGTCGTCTCAACCGCTCTGATGAATAAGGCGTCTCGCGTGGCCAATGTTCTGCATTCGTGGCGACCCACTTGCCGGTAACGGGGCAAGTTCGGACTCTTGGGCCAGCAACAGATCCCAGACCTGATTGATCGTCGGGTGTGGCGCGACGGCGTGGCGCAGCAGGCCTACCGGAATCTTCGCGACGATAGCCAGGGTGGCCGCTTGAACCAGTTCCGAGAATTCCGGGCCGACAAATGTCGCTCCGAGCAGTGTGTCGGTCTCGGCATCGATGACCAATTTCGCCCATCCTTGGAAGCCATCTCTGAATAGGGCCAGGAATGACAGTGCACCTGGGTACCGGGCAGTTCGCGTCCGCACCACGAATCCTTCTGCGAGGGATTGGCTTTCGGTGCGCCCCGCCTTGACCACTTGAGGCTCGGTGAAGATGACTTGTGCAAGGCTTCCCGCATCGCGGGCCGCCAGCTCGTGGGCCCCCAGTTCGCGGCCCGCGGCCCGGGCCGCGATGATCTCTGCCACGAGATGGCCGTGGTAGGTGGAGATGTGTGACAGCCGAGCGCGCCCGGTGGTGTCGCCCAGGGCGTAGAGCCAGTCGCCTGTGACGCCGACCGCCTGGAGATGGTCGTCAACGGATACGAACCCGCCCCGTGGCAGGCCAACGGTTTCCAGTCCGATGTCCTCGGTGTTGCTGCGCCGTCCGGCGGCCAGGACGACCTCGTCTACCTCGATGGTCTGGCGGCCGAAGGTTGCGGTGACGAGGCCACCGGACCGCGGGCGGGCTACCGCCGACAACTCCGTCTCAAAGTGAACCGTCACGCCTTTGCTTCGCAGTGACTGCGCAACCAAGTCGCGGGCTTCTGGTTCGCAGCCGGGCAGCAGAGCGTTTCCACGTACCAGAAGTGTTACCGCAGAGCCCAAACCGGTCAGGATAGTCGCGAACTCCACACCGACGGGCCCACCACCCACCACCAGTGCGCGGGGTGGCACTTCTGTCATGGTGGTCAAGTCCCGATTCGTCCATGGGCGTGCTTGGGTCAGCCCAGGTATCCCCGGCACGTTGGGACGAGTGCCGGTGGCCAGAACGACCGCGTGGCGTGCCTCCAAGACGGCTTCGGTGTTATCGGCACGCTCTACGCGCACAGTTCGTTGGCCGCTCAGCCGGCCGAATCCATGGAACACCGATACACCGGCTTGCCGCAGTGAGGCCACTCGGTCTTGGTCCGAGAGGTGCTCGATGATCGCGTCGCGTTTCGCGAAAACGGCAGCAACGTCCGGTCGATCGCCCGAAACAATCTCGCGCACGCCAGGAACCGCCTTTGCGAGGTTGAGCACCTCGATCGGGCGAAGCAGTGTTTTGCTCGGGTTGCACCCCCAGTAATGGCACTCCCCAGCGACCAGACGATCCTCGACGAGCGCTACCGAAAGGCCCGTGGAAGCAAGCTTCCGGACCGCGGCCACACCGCCGACCCCGCCACCCACCACGATCACGTCGAAGTCCGTGCCGGCCTTCATCTGCCGCCACTTCCGATGATCGGCGGCGTTGGCCGGCCGCGGCGCAACTCGTCGGCATGCTTCGAGTTGGCGGATTCGCTACGGCGCACGCGGTGTGTGCGGTCGGTGCGTGGGCGCGAAGCCGGGCCAAGTATCGCGTAGGCTGCGGCAGCGCTCGCGGCGGAGAAGACACTGTAGCTGAGCGGTGATTCCAGGCCGAGGGAGATGGCCATCGTGGTTCCAAATATTACGAGCATCAGGCACGTTGCGGCGCCGACGAGGTTCGGCCGCCAGCCGGCCAGAAGCAAGATTCCGAGCGCCGTTTCGGCGGCGGTTGCGGCCCACACGATGACGGTCAACAGCCAGCCGGATGCAAACGGAACAAGCTGATGGGCGTAGTCACCGAAAGCACTCATGCTTCCCCAGCTACCCTGCCCCAACGGCTCCCACCAGCCGAATCGGTCGGCAACAGCGGACAGAAAGGCCGCGGCAAGCGACAAGCGCATTGCCATCCGGACAACCCGGATGGCGCTTGGCGTGGGCATCAACGGCTCCCGCTCAGTCGTAATCTGTTCCAAGATGATGTCTTTCAATTCGTCGGTGACGTCGCTACCGCGGCGGCTCGCTTTCGGTGGTGTCATCCGTCGTGAGCGGGCCGTCTCCGGTATCGACCAGGAAAACTGCCAGCAATTCGGCAGGTTCGGTGGCGCTGGCATTTTCGCTGACCGTGTGGTGCGCGCCCGGGAGTTCCCGCCAGGTCTCACCGGCGTGATACACACGAGCGGGTTCACCTTCGACTTGGCTGCGGATCTCTCCGGAGATCACGTAGGCCATGATGAACGCCGATTTCGCGTGGTGGTGCGCGCCGCTTTTTGCGCCCGGCGGATAGCTGACGGCCACTGCTTCAAGAGACTTGCCGGGAACATTTGTAGGCTGGTTGAAAACTGTTTGCACAACCGGGTTCTGGCCCGAACTCTCCTGCCCAGGCCCGGCTTGGGCCGCAGGCGCGAGCGTCACCGCAACCGACAGTCCGGCGAGTGCTACCTTCAGAGCCATTCTTGGCCGCCTTCCTTTGGGATGTCCCAAGTGCATGCGAAGTCTGCTGTGCACCAACGGGTTGCACGAATCGAAGCGGTAGGCAAACCGTCCCCCGGTAGCCAGCGAAGATACGAGATGAAGTGCGGCTGCAGGTCGACCGATCACCGGAGGTTCCTCAGTCTTCCGCGACCCGCAGGACCGTCTTGCCAGGGATGCGCTTGTCGTTCGCGAATGCGGCGGCGGCTTCGGCGAGCGGTAGCACGGCACCCACTACGGGTTTGAGGCGTCCGTCCCGTACTCGCGCGGCAAGCGCGGCGAGCTGAGCTCGATCGGCTTCGACGAGGAAGAATACTCCGCGCCCATCGCGCGGCAGGATCTTTGGCGGCTCGGCGACGGTGACGAGCGTTCCGCCGGCCCGCACCAGAGCCGCCGAGCGGGCCAGAATGTCGCCACCGATCACGTCGAACACCACGTCGACTTCACCCGCGTCCTCTAGGTTTTCGGAGTCCAGGTCGAGGAAGGTGTGGACTCCGAGATCCGCCGCGCGGCCTCGATCTGCGGTCCGGCCGGTGCCGATGACGCGGGCACCGACCTCGCGAGCGAGCTGAACCGCGATCGACCCGACCCCACCCGCTGCGCCGTGGATCAGAACCGTTTGGCCGGCGACCAGGCGGCCGTGGTCGAACAGGCCCTGCCAGGCGGCCAAGCCAGAGATCGGCAGCGCAGCGGCCACCGTATGGTCGATGTCGATGGGCAGCGGAGCGAGGTTGCGGGCTTCCACGGCGGTGTACTCGGCCAGCGAGCCGTTGCGGGCCCAGTCGGCAAGCCCGAAGACCCGCTGACCGACGCTCAAAAGAGTCGTGCCGTAGCCTAACTCGACCACTACGCCCGACAACTCGTGTCCCGGCACGCTTGGTGTCCGGTCATGACCCGCGCGGTCGATCCAAGTGTGCGGCCAGTCGAGCTCCCCGCGTGTGAAACCGGCTGCGTGCACCCGCACGACGACGTCGTTGTCGGCCGCCTGAGGGTAGGGAAGGTCCGTTAGCGCCAGACCCCCGACACCGGCATCACGATCTCGAACAGCGATGGCTTGCATTACATTTCCTTTCTGATTTCGGTTGGTGTCGTCAGGTCAGCCGCTGGTTGCGGTTGTACGCTCACGAGCTCAAGCCCTAGGTCACGGACCCGGTCGAGGAGCCCGAAAAGCTGTGACTGATCGTGGATTTCACCAGTGAACACGGAGTCGGTCGCGCCGGCCTCGAGGCGCATCCCGTCTAACGCGGACCCCAGTCGCTCGGTCACGCGACCGCGGATGCAGATCCGGTACATCGTCCGCTGCACTGAACCCTCCGCTCGTCAGCTGCTGAAGAATCAGCGTTCACCGACGCAGGGTGAGCCGTCATCACCCGGCGAGCTGATTCACCCGGGTGAGCACCGAGGCGTCATCGGGAGGCGGCGACACAGCTCTGGTCCTCGTCGGCGTCCCCGAGGGCAGCATCGCCGACACCGCGTAGCGCCCTAGTCGCCAACAGCTTCGATAACCTCGGCGTCGCCCGGTCATCCGGTCGCTGCGCGGACATAGTCGCCGATTTGGCGCAGCGAGCGCGTCGCTTCGGGAATCATCGGCGCGGCGAATTGGAACACGTGGATTTGGCCCGGCCATACCTTTACCTCCGCGGGCACGCCGGCGGTGGCTAGTCGTTGCGCAGCCACCTGCGCGTCGTGCAGCAACACCTCGGAACCGGATACATGGATCAACATGGGCGGCAGCCCGGGTTGGATGTGATCAAGCGGCTCGTATAGGCAGTCGGCACGCCCGTCGGCGTCGCGGCGTCCTGCGGCGCGGGTGATCAAACCATGGAAGGCGTCGAACGCTCTGGGGGGGAACATCGCATCCGAACCGATGTTGGGGTGGCGCGCTTTGGGCTTTGCGGTCAGCTGCAGCAGCGGTGACATCGTTACCAGCGCCGCCGGCCGCTCACCGCATTCCAGCAGGCGTTGAGCCAGCGTTAGCGCCAGATAGCCGCCGGCGGAATCGCCCGCCAGCACGATCTGGCTGGGCGCAAAACCTTTTCGGCGCAGCCAACGGTAGCCGTCGTGGCAGTCGTCGACCGCATCGCTGATCGAGTGCTTGGGAAGCTTGCGGTAGTTGGGCACCAGCATAGGCGCGTCGGCGAACCTCGACAGCGTGCTCACCAATCGGCCGTGCGAGTGGGCACCGCAGGTGAGGAACGCCCCTCCATGCAGATAGAGCACGACCCGGCGGGTGCCGTCGGCCGGGGGCACACCCCCGGCGCGGATAAGCTGCGCGGTGCAGTCCGCCAGCGCGACGCCGGCGCGCACCGTGCCAAGTGGCGGCGCGATGCCGCGAGCGGCGAATTCGACGGCGCCCCAGGGCCATGGCGCCGAGGGCAGATGGCTGCCCACGCTCAAGGTCGGCCGGATCGTCAGCCGGGCGCTCAACGAAGCGATGCGCGCGGCCACGCTAGGACCCTCCTGGATGACGTCCACGACGGCGTTCGCGCGGACCGGCAGCCGTCGAGCTTTGTGTGCCCGGGCTGCTCCCAGGCCGGGGGATGCTGGGTCTGACGCGGCGGCGGGTGCGCTCATGTGAATTGTTCCGCGCGCTCACCCAGTTGAACCGGCGCCGAGCCGGGTCCCGGGTTGGTCGTGCCGAGTCTGGTTGACGCTCGATGAGCATGCTGGGCATAAGTGCGCACCCTGGCGGTCAGCGAATCTGGGTGATTCGCTTAAGTTTTGGCCTGCGCCTCCGCATAACGGACATTGTTGGCCGGCGGTAGCCGCCTGATGGTCACGGCGCGCCCATACGGCCGCTCGTCCCAGCGCCAACGCCTTATGGCGCCGCCTAACCCCGTAGGCGATCGTCGCGGCCGCGACCGAGGATCCCGCGCAAACCATGGCGGCGACGCCGAAATCCAGCAGCTGACCATTGATGAGCATGAGGACCGCGTAATCTCCGGCCGCAAAAGCCACAAACAGGGCGGCACTGCGTAATCGGGTCATGGCGCCAGCCCGTCGAGTCCGATCGAGCGGACGGCAAAGATGCTGCGCAGGTATCCGGTAGGACGCCCGCATGTGGTGCAAATCGGATGGGTGCCGCACCGGGATGCCACCTCGCGTTTGTCGCCGACGTACGTCGCCATCGCCCATTGCACGGTGGCCAGGCAGGCTTGACAAAGCGTCTCGATGAGGTCGCCGTCTGGGGTTAGCCCCAGCTGGTCACATCCATCGACGGCGTGTATCTCGGCGACTGCCACCGCCGGCGCACCGCACGCGATGCCGGTCGACACCCCCTGGGCACTGCAGATGGGCTGCAGCGCGTGAAGTTGATCTTCGATCGCCGGTACGGTGTCCATCGCGGCATCTGCCTTCCGATGCGCCCACCGCCGGGCGGACGCGGCAGCGTCCCGGATTCGGTGCGGCAGCCACGGTGCTCGCGCGGCGCCGGAGGCGTATTGAGCACGCGGCCGTTTGAATTGGCGATGGTTCATCTGGCTTTCTCCAATTCGGCGATGGGTTTCGCGGTGGCTAACGCAGCAAGGCGGTCGTCCGCCGTCGCGACCCGTTTCGCGCTTGTGCGGCTTCGAACGCAGATCGGATAAATTGCCTGTTCCACGGATCCCCGGCTGCGATCTGTTAGGCCAGCATTCATTGAGGTGGGATGAGTGGACATCACCCCGCAAACTGATTCACCCGGGCGATTCGGTGAGTATCGCGAGCAGCGGACGCATAATCGATTTCGCGATTGCGCCAGTGGTGATTACGAAAGAAGAACCCGAAAACGGGTCGTGGGCGTTTCAGTCATTATCAGAAATACGAAATATGTTGCAGTGCAACACGATATAGTTGTGCGGGGCGCTCGGCTGTGTGATCAGCGAGAGCGCGGGCGCGTGCGACTACCTGGGTGCGCGACGTCCCACTGCGCATCGATGCGGGTCACCCGGCGGTCCTCAATGACGAGCCACAGCGCTCCAGCGGCCGCGCCGAGGACGGCGATGAGCACCGTGGTGGAAAGCCATTCGTAATGTCGATACGCGGCCGCTGCCGCCGTGCCGATCAGGCCGAACATCGCTACGACCAGCAGGATCAACCCCGGCCAGAGGAAGTTGTCCTTCATCGCGATACCCGCGTGCGGTTGTGTGGTCCGGGAGTGATCCGTCGGATCGTCATGCGTGTCTCCCATCACGGCTCCCTCCATAGTCGGACGAGATCGAAATATTTGGTCAGGTCGAAGCGGCGCCGTCGCGGATGAGCAGCTCGGGCAGCGTAATGGCCCCGATCGTTGTCACCAGCCACACCACGACCGTCGTGGCCAGCCAGGATGCCACGCCGGCAATGGTGAGCCCGTGCGTCACGACCGACCCGATGAACAACGCGAAGATCGTCAATGCCAATCCGGTGCCACCAAGAAACAGGGACGCATAAGGGTGGGGCAACTTCAACATCCACAGGGACAGGACCGCCTGCGATACCGCGAACACCACTACGGCGCCGACGAACCCCGATGCCGACAACGAAACCGCGGGAACGATCCAGGCCGCAATCAACAATCCGGTCGCCCACGATGCCAGCAGCACCACTGCCCGCAGCAGGACTTGCCTCATGGCGTTACTCGTAGGTCGAAAGGCTCTGACTGGGCGAACAACGACGATGACGCCGGCCGAACACACTGCCAGCAACCGGGATCGATATCGGGACCGTCGTCAACTCTTGTTGCCATGGGGCACATCCTGGCGATAGGCAGGGTGAGTTGTCATCGTCCGGGCCGCGATTCACCCGGGTGATCCCTATGCGATGCCGTAGTCGTTTATCTTGCGGTAGATCGTCGCCCGCGACATTCCCAGGGCGCGGGCCGCCTCCTGCTTGTTGTTGCCGTTGTCCTGCAGGCTACGGACGATCGCGTCGCGCTCGAGGGCTTCCATCTGGGTCAGCTTCCGCCGGGTGACCGAGCGGCACTCCGGCGGCAACTTGTCGGCGCCGACAACGCCCGAGCGCTGGCGGGCAACGGTCTCGGTCAGAACTCGTCGCAGCTGCGCGACATTGCCCGGCCACGGCAGCCTGCTGAGGTGGCGCATAGCGTCGGGGGCAAGCTCCACATCAGCGCCCCGGGTGATCTCGCGCAACAACAACGGCACGAGTTCTCCCAAGTCGTCAATCCTGTGTCGCAGTGCCGGCACCGAGACGCTCTGGGGGAACAGCGGCAGCAGCTGCTTGACGGGTGCCGAAGGCGGTGCGGAACTTCGGGTCGCCGCGATCCATCCCCGGCCTGCGCGCGTGGCCAGGATCGAGATGATCGATTCGAGTGTGTCAGTGTCGACCTCGTCCACATCGGCGATGACCACTGCGAAGTCCTCATCGCCGGACTCAGCCGCCAGCTCGGCGACGAAGCGCGCTGCGCTCCGAAATTCCCCCGCACGCATCACCCGGACGATTCGACCGGGTTTCACATGCTCTCCCACCGCCTGGGCCAGCCGCGCCCGGCCGGATCCTTTCTCGCCTTCGACCAACACCCAGTCTCCGTCGCGGCAGCACTGCTCCACCTGCTGGCAGCAGCGCAGCCAGGCGCCATCGTGCCCGGCCAACCCAGGGATGTGCGTGCCCGCCGAACGGGCGATCTGCGGGCGCTGGGCGCTTGTCTGGGACGAAAGGTCAACGTGGAAAACGACATTGGTCCGGCCACCGTGTACCGTCGAGCGGTCGGCGGCAGTGATTTTTGCGATGCGCCCGCTTGGCAGAACGGCCAGCGCCGTACCGGACAGCATGGAGCTGAGCATGTCCGACGCGTGTTCGAGTAGCGTCGTCTGCTCGTTGCCGTCCAGCGCCCGGCGCAGATACGGGTTCATCAACACCACATCGCCACCAATCGCGAGCACACCGCTCGAAGATCGCCGTGTCTGCTGCAGATACGCCTCCAACAGCGCGGTCTCACCCTCGTGAGCCACCACCCGCATGCGATCCTCGATTTGACGACCGGCACTGGTAGCCAGCGCGAGCAACAGTGGACGCGATTCGTCGGCCAGACAACTCAGATTGACGGCTCCGATTACCCTGCGCGTTATCGGATCCCGGATCGGCGACCCCGCGCACGCGAAACCGCTGAACATGGCGACGTAGTGCTCGCCACCGCGGATGAAGACGGGCCGCCCGGTCTCCAGCGCAGTGCCGATCCCGTTGGTGCCCGCCACCTCTTCCGCCAAGCTATAGCCCGGTATGAGGCTCACCGCGTCCAATGCGTTGAGGATGGACACTTCTGGGGCGGCCCGTTCGACCACCACCCCGTCGGTTGAAGTCAGGACGACGCTCACGGCTTGCGCAGCCAGGTCGTCGGTGACGCGCCGCAGAACCGGCGCGGCCGCACGCACCAACCGCGAGCCCGTATCGGGTTCACGCACATACGGGAGCTCGACCCGGTCGGGGTGCACGCGGAGGGTCTGCGACCGACGCCAGGAATCCAGAACGCTTGGGGGCAAGGTCTCCCCCTCCAAGGACCCCTCACACAAAAATCGTTCCCGCATCCGGCGAACGTCGGTTTGTACGTCGCCCCACAAGCTCATCGACGCATGGACCTCGCTCCCCGACCGAGAGGTACAGCCGCCCCCAATATCGGTGTCTCAGTTTGAGACGCGCAACCCTGCTCGGATTGAGACGCTCAGTATACGCCCGCGCCGGTGTCATGGATCACGTCAGCTAATGCATCGGACGGATCGGAAGAGTGACGGTGAAGCACCAACGGCACGCGGGCGTCGAACGCGACGGCGGCCCGGTCGTCAGGTGATCCACGCCTGCGATTCCCTCCCGATCCAGCGAAAAGGCGTGGAGAAATGACTATCTATCAGCTAACCGATCGCCTGCACGACGGCCGCACCGTACGCGTCCAGGCAGACCAAATCTCCGAGACGGTGGCCTCATGGCTGGCCGAGTTGGGCGCCTGCAGTCCATTGGTGGAGTTGCTCAGCGCAGCCGTGCACAACGGCGACTGGCCCGCAACGCACGAGATTGCCGATTACCTTTCGGTCGAAGTTCAGGTGGCAGCATGAGATCGGGCCGGGAGGCAGGGCGGGCTTTCGAGACCCACAATCCCGATCGCGGCCAGTCACAGCGGATGGCGCGCAATAACACGTCTACACTGGTTACCAGCGCTAATGGTGGCGACAACTGTGGATACAACGGGGAGGTCTTCCGCCCACCCGCTTCCCGCTGGGGGGCGGCGGTTGGTGTGAGCATCGCCAGGGCGTCGGGGAACGTGCGCATACCGCCGATTCGTGGTCGTGCGGGCGAGCTGAAGGTGATCGACGCCCTAGTCGCGGCGCTGGCCCGGGGGCGCGGGGGCGTTCTGGTCATCGAGGGGCCGCCGGGCATCGGGAAGAGCCGCTTGTTGACCGAGGTCCTGGCGCTCGGCGAAAAGGCCGGGGTTCGGGCACTATTCGGCGAAGCGTTTGAATACCAGCAGACGGTGCCGTTTTTCTCGCTGTTCATGGCGACCCTGCGCGCGGATCCACCTGTCGGTGATGCGGAGGCGTTGCGTCGCTTGGGCACGTCGGCCGATCTCCGCTACTGGGTGGTGCGCGATCTGCAAGCCGCCATACATACCGCGGCGTCCCGAATACCCTTGGCCATCGTCCTCGAGGACATCCACTGGGCAGACAACGCGACCCTGCTGGCGCTGCGGTCGCTGGCCGCGACACGACCCGATGCGCCCGTGCTGTGGGTGCTCACCGCGCGAACCGGCGCCGGCGGACCGGCCGTTCGCGAGACGCTGAGCGTGCTGGAACGCGAGGATGCCGCGTTCCTGCGGTTGACGCCCGTCACACCGAGCGCGGTAGCCGACATTGTGCAAGACGCCGTGCGAGCCAACGCGGATACGTCACTACTCAATCTGGCCGACAAGGCGCACGGCAATCCGTTCCTGCTCACGGAGCTGCTGCGGGGACTGGACGAGGACGGCCGGCTCGATGTCAGCGGCGGCCGCGCGGTTGCCGCCGGAGACACGCTGCCCCGCAGGCTCAGCGACACCATGCAGCAACGGCTCGACCAGCTCTCCACCGCTGCGAGCCAAGTGGTACAGGTAGCCGCGGTGCTGCCGGACCGGTTCTCGGCCCGGCTGCTCGCCGCGATGCTGGAACGCCGACCCACCGCCCTGGTATCGGCGATTGAAGAGGCCGTCCGGGCCGATCTACTCGTCGAAGACGGCGATCAGATGAGGTTTCGTCACGATCTGCTGCGCGAAGCGACACGGCAATCTTTGCCCCAGTCGCTGCGCCGGGCGATGGAGCGACAATCGGCAACCATCATGCTGGAGATGGGAGCGGCGCCCGAGGAGGTCGCAACCCAGCTCGCCCGCAGCGCCGAGGTGGGCGATCAAGCCGCGATCGTCGCCCTGCGCCAGGCCGCACAGTCGGTGGCCAACAGCGATCCGGGCGCCGCGTCGGATTTGAGCATGCGCGCGTTGGAGCTCCAGCCCCCCCAAGACCCCGAACGTGAGCCACTCGTGACAGAAACGATCGTGCTGCTTAATCGGGCCACCCGCTACGAGGAGGCACAACGGTTGGCCAGCACCACCCTGTCCGCCGCGCTGACGCCGGAAGAAGAGGCCAAGATTCGCCTCCGGCTCCCGACGGTAACCACAGAAGCGACAACGCGACACATCGAAGAGAATCTCCGCGCGCTTCAGCTGCCCGACCTCAGCGACGTCACCCAGGCACGACATCGGGGATGGCTGGCGTACAACCTGGCAATGTACGGCCAACACGGACAAGACACCGCGGCAGCCAACGACGCGGCGGCCGCCGCCGCGGCCGCCGGCGATCCCGAATCGAGCATTCTGTCCGGAGTGGCACTTGCCTGCCTCGAGTGCGCGAACGGATACGCGGGCCGCGCTTTACACCGCGTCGAGGAACTTCAAGCCCTGACCCCCGCCGGCGATATGACCGCTCATCACCTCGCGGCAATCCACCTGGCAAACCTGCTTGCCGTGGTCGGACGGTTGGATGATGCCTCGGCGCTGGTGGCGAGCCGCACGGAGAAATCCCGGAAGGAACGCGACGGCATGGGGCTGCACATCTGGGCCCTGACGGCGGGACAGGTACACGTCGCGGCGGGCCGGTTGTCGGATGCCCGCGCCGCCCTCGAGGGGCTGCCAGCGCCGGAGCGAACGGGGTCGACCTTCGTCGACGCGAGGCGCATGTTGATCCTTGCGGAAGTGGCGGCGCGCACCGATGACCGAACGTTGTTGCTGGAGACGGTGAGCTATGCGCGCGACGCGTACTCCAACGGTTCAGTCGCCGTACGTCGAGGGGCCGCGGGGGTGCTAGGGCTACTGGCGTGGCAGCGCGACGACGTTCATGAGGCGGTGCGCTGGCTCGGCGGCGATATCTCGATACTCGTGACACCGTTCTTGCCTACCGTCTTGGATCAGCTGGCCTTGACCGCGCGAGCAGCGTCAGCCGCCGGTGACGCCGGCCTGCGAGCGCGTCTCCTGGACGCTGTCGACGTGCTCGAACGCGAGCGGCCCGGGGTCCGGGTGTTCTCCATAGTCGCCCAACACATCCGGGGGATCCTCGAGCGCGATGCCGATGCCCTGGTGACGGCGGCCGGCGCGCTCCACTCCTGTTCGCGGCCGTTGCTTTACGCAAGCGCGGCCGAGGACGCCGGTGCCGAGCTGAGTCGCGCACAGCGTAACGCTGAGGCGCTCGACCAGCTGAACGCGGCATTCGACACCTACATCGCGTGCGAAGCGATTGTCGATGCCCGCCGGGTCGGCCGCGCGCTGCGCCGGCTGGGCGTGGAACGCCGCATCGTCGCCCAGACTCGGGCGAAAACGGGCTGGGACAGCCTCACCGACTCCGAACTCAAGGTCGTCAACCTCATCGCACAGGGCGCGACCAACCGCTCCGTCGCGCAGCAAATCCACCTGTCCCCCCACACGGTCAAGACCCACGTCCACAACGCATTCGCCAAACTGGGCATCACCTCGCGCGCCCAATTGGCGCAGCTCATGCGCGGCGCCGATTGATCGACAGCAAACCGGGCAGCTGATGCGCGGGCCTACAATGACGTGCACTGCAATGACAGTCCGGTAAACGGTAGACAGGACGCCCCATGGGGCCTTCAACCGGCCTTTCTGATGTCGGCGGTCAGCCGCTGGTCACTCCGCCGATCCGGGGGCGGGCGGCCGAGCTGGAACTGATCCGCGCGCTGGTCACCGCGGCGGCCCAGGGAACCGGGGGTGTGCTGGTCATCGAGGGACCGCCCGGCATCGGCAAGAGTCGGTTGCTCACCGAAGTGTTCGCGCTGGCCGACGGGTGCGGGGCGCGCACCTTGTTCGGGGAGGCGTTCGAGTATCAGCAGGCGGTGCCGTTTTTCTCGCTGTTCATGGCCACGTTGAACGCCGATCCCCCGGTCGGCGATCTAGAGGCGCTGCGCCGGCTGGGCAGCTCGGCCGACCTGCGCTACTGGGTGGTGCACGATCTGGCCGAAGCGATTCATGCGGCGGCCGCGGAGACCCCCCTGGTGATCGTGTTGGAGGACATCCACTGGGCCGACAACGGCACGGCGTTGGCGCTGCGGTCGCTCGCCACAGGACACCCGGAAATGCCCGTCTTGTGGGTATTGACCGCCCGCACCGGGGCGGGCGGGCCCGCGGTACAGGAAACCTTGTCGGTGCTGGGCCGCGCGAACGCCACATTCCTGCGATTGGCGGCCATGACGCCGGACGCCGTCGCCGACATGGTGTGTGATGCGGTGCGGGCGAGGGCGGCGGCGCCGCTATTGGAGCTGGCCGCCAAGGCGCACGGAAATCCGTTTCTGGTCACCGAGCTGGTCGGGGGACTGGGCGAGGAGGGCCGGCTCAATCTCTCCGGTGGCCGCGCGATGGTCACCGGCGACGGACTGCCGCGGCGTCTGGGCGCAACCATGCACCAGCGGCTGGAGATGCTCTCCGACGACGCTTCCGAGCTTGTGCGAGTGGCCGCGGTGCTGCCCGACCGGTTTTCGGCTGCCCTGCTGGCCGCGATGCTGGAACGGTCGCCGGCGTCGCTGCTGTCGGCGGTGGAGGAGGCGGTGCGCGCGGATCTGCTCGTGGAAGATGGTGAGCGGCTGAGGTTTCGGCATGACCTGCTGCGTGAGGCCACCCGGCAGTCGTTGCCGCAGTCGCTGCGGCGGGCAATGGAGCGCCAATCGGCGTCGGTCATGCTGGGCATGGGAGCGGCCCCCGCCGAGGTGGCCACCCAAATCGCGAGAAGCGCGGAGCCCGGGGACAAGGAGGCGGTTGGCGCGCTGCGCCAGGCCGCTCAGTCGGTGGGCCGCGGCGATGCGAGTGCGGCCGCGGACCTGTGCAAGCGTGCGTTGGAGCTGTTGTCCGCCGACGACTCTGAGCACGGGTCGCTGGTTGCCGAAACGGTGGAGCTGCTCAACCGGGCCAGCCGCTACGACGAGGCCGAAGAAGTGGCCGTGACGGCGCTCTCGGCGGCGGCGTCGCCGGAAGAGGAGGCCGAGATTCGCCTCCGCCTCCCGACGATCAATACGCACAGTGCCCAGCGGCGGGTGGAGGAGAATCGGCGAGCGCTGCAGCTCGGCGGCATCAGCGAGGTCACCAGGGCGCGACATCTGGCCTCGCTGGCCTACAACCTGCTGTTCGATCAGCGGGGGCAACAGCGCGCGGCCGCCGACGAGGCCGCCGCGGCCGCGGCGGCGACCGGTGATCTCGAGTCGAAGATCGTGGCCGATGTGACCCTCGCCTGTCTCGACTGTGGGGACGGGTATGCGGGCCGTGCCCTGCGCCACCTCGAGGAGGCGTGCACGCTCGCCCGCGCGAGTGATGCGACGGCGGCCCACGACTTGCTCGCAGCGCACCACGCCAACCTGCTGGCGGTGGCCGGTCGGTTGGACGACGCGGCAGCCAAGATCGCCGACGGAATAGAGCAAGCCACCCGGGAGCGCAACGCGATGGCCCTCGATATTTGGGCCGATATCGACGCGTGGGTCCATCTCGCCGCGGGCCGGTTGTCCGCAGCTCGCGCCGCGGCTGAATCCGTGCCGCGCCGACAGCCGACAGGCGCGACCGACCTGGGTATGGTCCGCGTGGCGCTTCTGGCCGCAGTGGCGGTGCATACCGATGACCGAAACTTGTTGCAACAGACGGCCAATGATGCGCGTGACGCGTACCCCACCGGCGCATCGATGGTTCGTCGGGCGGCGGCGCAGGTGCTCGCGCTCGCGGCGTGGCAGCGCGACGATGTCCACGACGCGATGCGTTGGCTCGGCGATATCGCGCTACTCGGGACGCCACTCACGCCTGAGGTCCTAGATCTGGTGATCTTGGGTGCGCGGGTGGCGTCGGCGGCCGGTGATGCCGGCTTGCGCGCGAGGGTCCTGCAAGCCACCGAGGCGCTGGAGCGTGAGCGACCACCGGTGCCGGTCTTCGCGGGGGTCGCCGGATACGTCCGCGGGATCCTCGAGCGTGATGCCGACGCACTGGTGGCTGCCGCGGAATTGCTTCGCTCGTCTTCGCGGCCGCTTCTCTACGCGGGCGCGGCCGAGGACGCCGGGGCCGAGCTGAGTCGCGCACAGCGCGACGCGGAGGCGCTCGACCAGCTGAACGCGGCATTCGACACCTACATCGCGTGCGAAGCGATTGTCGATGCCCGCCGGGTCGGCCGCGCGCTGCGCCGGCTGGGCGTGGAACGCCGCATCGTCGCCCAGACTCGGGCCAAAACGGGCTGGGACAGCCTCACCGACTCCGAACTCAAGGTCGTCAACCTCATCGCACAGGGCGCGACCAACCGCTCCGTCGCGCAGCAACTCCACCTGTCCCCCCACACGGTCAAGACCCACGTCCACAACGCATTCGCCAAACTGGGCATCACCTCGCGCGCCCAATTGGCGCAGCTCATGCGCGGCACTGATTGACCCATACGTCAAATACGGGCCCCGCCTGGCCTATTCGTCACCCGTCGCCTGCACCGGCCTAGTACTAGCCCCATCCGGCCCTAAACATCAATCCTCGGGCGATGGTTTTGCGCCGCCCCCGCGACGACCGTAGTAATCGACAACTATCAGGCTTCACCCGAGGGAAAGAGCGAACCATGTTGAACGCGGCGCTAGGAATCCTGGCGATGGTGCCAGTGGCGTTCGGCCTCGCTGGGTACGCGATGGTGTCCCGATGACCTATGGTCACGTGAGCTCGCCGAACAGCAAGCGGGACTCTACATCTCGATGCGCATGCAAGCCGCGCTAGCTGACGGGCGACGTCGATCGCCGGCCCCCAACCGCACAGTTACGACGAGCGATTGCACCGGCGCCATCAACTCCGCCATCGCCGTCGGCGGCCCGGCTCTCGCGGCTGGGAGCCAGGTGAGTCGGCTGGCAGCGTCCGACGCCGTTGCCGGGGGCACCGACCATGGCCGTTCTGGAGCGTGCGGCCCCGGCGCGTCGGCGCCGCCGGAAAATCCGCTGGGCGACGAGTTTCGCTTCGGCCGTAGCGATCCGGCTTCTCTCGCGTCACCCGTCGACATCGAGGAGCGAGCGTCGTGACCCGGCTTGGCACCGGAACCGCCCTGCCCAAAGGCTTCGCGGGCGGTTACGCGTCGTCGGCTATATGACCGTTCGGCGGGCTGGGGCTGCGCGAGGGCGTCCCGGCCCGCCGAATTCCATGTGCACACGATGTTCCTTTGACACCCGAGAGTTCCTGGCCGGCAATGACTCTGGCCGTGCCAACCGCTGCGATCTTGCTGCAACTCGTTCGCCAAGGCGGCATCCGCCCCCTGCCCAGTCGGCGCAGCTCATCCGCCGCCCGCATTGACCAGTCGGTCAATTATCACGGTCACTAGCTATACACCGACCCTGCCCTAAACATCACCCGCCGGGTGATGGTGACGGCGTCTTCGCGCTGCCAACGTAGTGATTGGAAACGGCAACGGAAAGCAATGACACAGAGGAATTGCGAAAAGCGGTGATGAGCAAGGTCTTGGCATGTTGATGGCGATCCCGGTGGTGTTCAACGTCGGTGGCTGGGTGTTGTGAACCGAGGGCCATGTGCGTGTGACCGACGTCGACGGGCCGCCACGGCGTCTCACTTTGAGACGCTCGATCACCTCACGTTGAGACGCTCACCATCCGCTCGCCGCGGTGTCATGAGTTGCGGGAGCCACCCGACCGATGGGAATAGAGGGGAAATACGGTGAGCGGGCAGAGCGTGAGCACGGCACATGCGAACATCCTTGAGCCGCTGGCGGCACGGGCATCCGCCAGCACAAACGGGCACCGCCGGCGTGCGCCGGAGGTAATCGAGGGGAGCGAATCTGATTCAATAAGGTCACCGCGAATGCCGGACCGAACGAGCCCGCCCGAACCTGCAGAGAACAACTGGGATGCCCAGACGCCAGCGCCCGGCCACGGCGCTTCACCGCCGAGTTTTCCTGCCCGGCTGCTGGGTTCAACGCATGCTCGGAGTTCGGGCGTGACCGGCTCAGCTGGACCCAGCGACAACAGCGTCGGAGAAGCCGCCGCGCGAGCGGTGCTGCTCGCCACCAAGCTGCACGTCCCCGCCATCGGAGCCCAGCTTGTTCACCGAGCCGCCCTGTTGGACATGCTGTCGACGGAACGCCGCAAGCTGACCCTATTGAGCGCGCCGGCCGGCTGGGGCAAGACGACAATTCTGGCGCAGTGGGCACTGGCTGCGGGTAAGGATCAGCGGTTCGGCTGGCTGTCGCTCGATGCCTCCGACAACGACCCGGTGTGGTTTTGGATGTACGTGATCGCCGCGCTGCAGAAGGTCAGTCCCGGCGTGGGGGTTCGCGCGGTCGAACTCCTCGCGATGGGCGCCGACCCAGTGCAGGTCGTACTGCCCACCCTGCTCAACGATCTCGACACGATTGACGGCTCGATGGTGCTCATTCTGGATGACTACCACCTGGTCGTGAGTCGACCGGTTCATGAGCAGCTGGCATTCTTCATCAGCCGGTTGCCGGCGAATCTGCACTTGGTGCTGGCCACCCGATCGGATCCCTTGCTGCCGTTGGCGCGTCTCAGGGCCTGCGGGGACCTTGCCGAGCTGCGAACCGAGGATTTACGTTTCGGCGCCAGTGAGGCGGACCATCTGCTGAACGACGTCCTGGGTCTGGGCTTGGCCCACGCCGATATTCAGCTGTTGCACCGGCGCACCGAGGGGTGGGCGGCCGGTCTCTACCTCGCCGGCCTCTCGCTTGCCGGACGCGCCAATACCGCCGCGTTCATCAAGACATTCGCCGGGGACAACCGTCATATCGTCGACTACTTGATGGCCGAGGTGCTCGATGGTCAGCCGCCGCAGATGCGCAGTTTTCTGCTACGCACCTCGGTCTTGGGACGGCTCAACGGCGCGCTGTGCGACGCGGTGCTCGAAACGTCCGGCTCGGCCTCGGTCTTGGAGACGATCGAACGCGAAAACCTCTTTTTGGTTCCGCTGGACACGGCGCGTCACTGGTACCGCTATCACCAGTTGTTCGCAGAGCTGTTGCGCACCGAGTTGCGGCGCAGCGAGCCCGATCTCGTGGCCGATCTGCACCGGCGAGCCGCGGCCTGGTTCGAGACCGAGGGACTCATCGATGAGGCGGTGCGCCACTTGGTCGCCGGCGGCGACATCGAGCGCAGCGCCGATCTCATCGCCGAGGACTGGGTCGACGAAATCAACGGGGGCGGCGTGTCGACCGTGTCCGGCTTGCTTGATCTGCTCCCTGAGGAGACCGTTTTGCGGGATCCGCGTCTGAGCCTGGCTCGCGCCTGGATCGCCCTGAGCGTTGGTCAACTCGATGACGCGGCCGAGTGGATCGAGGCCGTCGAAACCCGAGCCACGGTCGACACCGCAGACCCTGGCGTGGTCGGCGCTCAAGTCGTCGTGTTGCGCGCGGTTCACGCCTTCAAGACGGCAGAGGTCGCCACGGCGCTCGAGATGTCTCGCCGGGCGATCACCCTCGATCTCGCCGAAGCGCCGATAGGCCGATCGAGCGCCTACTGCACCTATGGAGCGGCGCTGTATTTCTCGGGCAGCATCAAAGAAGCACAGGCCGCCTTCGAGCGGGCGGTGAAGCTGGCCGAGAAATTGGGCGATCGTCGCGCCCGCGTCGACGCGTTGGGCTACCTGGCGCTGATTTCGGCCGAACAGGGTCACATCGCAGACGCCGAACGGCAGATCCGCCGGGCTTCCGGCAGCTCACGCGACCTGGCGGATGCGGAACACCTCGTGAACGTGATGGTGTCGCTTGCTACGGCCGAGGTCCTCCGCATGCGCGGTGACGCGGTTGCGGCGGTGGCCGCCGCCGACATGGCCGTCATGTCGGCCCGCCAAGGCGGAGCAATCCTGGAGGTGGCCAAGGCGCTGCTGGCCAGAGCGGAGATCTTCAGAGATCACGGCGACCACCAGATGGCAGAGGCCATCCTCGACGAGGTCGGTACCCTGCTGCGCGATTGCGCGGACGCCGGCGTCGGCTCGGCGTTGCTCGCGTCAGGCGGGCGAAGTGCCGGCGCCCCAGCGGCTTCGCGCAACGAGGGGCACCCGGTCGACGAGGAACTGACCCCCAAGGAGCTCGAGGTTCTTCGGCTGCTCGCCACCCGGTTATCGCGGCGTGAGATCGGTGCGCGGCTTTACGTTTCGCTCAATACCGTGAAGACCCACCAGCGCGCCCTGTACCGCAAGCTCCGCGTCGAGCACCGCAGCGCGGCGGTCAGCCGGGCGCGAGAACTCGGCCTCCTGTAGCACGAATCGTCGTATCTGAGAACGCCTCGCGTTAATCACCCGGGCGAACCGGCGGTTGGGTGATGACGGCTCACCCCACGCGGGCGCAGCCTCATAGAGGAGCAAAGGTCGGGTCAGATGGCCTTGCCGACCCGACGCGTTCGAAAGGTGGGCGATGACTGAGGCTTACGTTTTGGGGGGCGTACGAACGCCGTTCACCCGCTATGGCGGCACACTGTCGGGCATTCGCGCCGATGACTTGCTGGGTATGACCATGAAGGGCGCCTGCGACCGGGTGGGTGTGCCGCTCGACGCGGTGGAAGACATCGTGGCGGGTTGCGTGAACCCCGCTCACGAGGGCATGGGCGACGTCGCCCGGTGGGCGGCGTTGGCGGCCGGATTTCCCGACACCGCGGCCGGGTCCACCGTGAACAGATTTTGTGGATCGTCACTGAGCGCGGCGGTGACCATCAGCCACGCGATCAAGGCCGGCGACCTCGGGTTGGGTATCGCCTGTGGAGTCGAGTCGATGTCCCGATCGGGGTGGGCGCTGATGAAGGGCGATGCCGCGTTCAGTCCCCGAGGTCCGGTTCTGATGCTTGACACCATGTGGAGCGGCGCTGGAGGTCCGCCCAACCCGGTGCTGCTGGCCCGCAACGCCTACATCAGCATGATCGAGACCGCGCAGAATGTCGCCGACCGCTACTCGCTGAACCGCGAGGAGATCGACGCGTTCGCAGTGCGATCCCAGCAACGCGCGAAGGCCGCCCGGGATCGGGGTCGGCTGGCCAAAGAGATTATGCCCGTGACGATTCCGGCGACCAAGAAGACACCCGCCCGGCTGGCGGAACACGATGAGTTCATCCGCGACGACACGGCCGCCGCGGCGCTCGCGGCCTTACCGGCCCAGCCGGGCACGACCCAAATGACGGCGGCGAACTCCTCGCCGTTAAGTGATGGCGCCAGTGCCGTCGTCATCGCTTCCGGACAGCGAGCCAGCGAACTGGGCATCGAGCCCTTAGCCAGAGTGGCATCCAGTGCGGTCTACGGCATCGACCCCCTCATCATGGGCGTGGCACCTGCCTGGGCGATCCCGGCCGCGATCCGCCGGGCGGGACTTTCTCCCGACCAGATCGACGTGTGGGAGGTGCACGAGGCGTTTAGCGCCCAGGCGCTCGGCGTACTGCGCGAATTGCCAAACCAGCTGGATGGTTTCGTGGTCCCCGACGACAAGCTGACGCCCAATGGTGGCGCTGTCGCCATCGGACATCCCTTCGGGGCCACAGGAACTCGCTATTTGCTGACGCTGGCGATCGAATTGCGTGAGCGAGGCGCCCGTTATGGGGTTATCGGTGTCTGTATCGGCTCGGGCCAGGCGGTAGCAGTCGTTCTCGAAAATGTTGACGCGGAGTAGAAGACGGATTGCGCGTGACACAGCGGCGGTCAGCGTACGGAGCCGGTGCCGCACGCCGATTGTCCACAACAGATTTCTAGGCCACCCCAATCGCGAGAGCACGCCACCGCCACTCGGCGATATCGCCGGTCGTCTTCACCCGGGTGAATCGGTTTCGAGGGTGATGCCATCTCACCCGCCCCGGCAGCAGGCTCATAGTCGACGAAGCGTTGCGGATCCTTTCCGCGCAGACGCCCGCCCACCAGCAGAGCTGCTGCGTCTCGCCGGCGGGGTCGCAGGACACGTGGGCTAACCAGAACCACGACGGACAACCAAGAAGGGGCACTGACCGGTGAACCCCAGAACAGCACGGCTGCTTTGCGGTGGACAGTTGCCGCGTCCGCGGCTCGCGAGTCTGGCCGCCCTTCACGTCGACGCCAGGGCTCAAGCCCGATCATTTCTCGACTTCGATCGGGTACCGATCTCGCTGGGCCTATACCCGTCGGTTCGCGATCACGGGCACCGCATCATCCTCACCGGTATAGGCGCATCGCAATTGGCGGCCCTGGCGAGCTGGCGGCGGCTCGGTGCGGCCGGCAGGGCCGCGTGGTGGATCGATACGGAACATCTTCTAGAGAATCCGCGGCCGGTCACCTCCGACTCGCTGCTGGTCGTCACATCGCCGTCGGGGTCGAGCAGGCATGCACGCGCTTTGACCAACGAGCTCGGCCGGACCGTGAGACCAGCAGCGATGATCGCGATCACCGATGACCCGGCCAGTCCCCTTGCCGCGGTTGCCGACTGTGAGGTTCTGCTGCGTAGCGGTGCATCGAGCAGCCCGAAAGGGTTTCTGAACGC